>NZ_CBDTOK010000112.1:0-7328 GCF_965361945.1 Zongyangia sp.
TACTTCCGGCTCTTTTCTTTCTGAACGCTCAAATACTTCATCAGCAGATTTGCAAGGCCGGGGGATTGCGGGGGCTGCTCCGGGGCAGTTTCCCGCGCCTTGAACAGCTCGCCAATCCATTCTTTGAGCTTCCCAATCTGCGCCCGGATTTCCGTGAGCGTTTTGGACGGTTGGATTCTCGACGAAGATACATGGGATATGGATTGGGATGAGATGGCGGCAAGCGCTTCCCGGATCGAGGGCTCGCCCTTTGGGGAGGAAACGGTAATCGCGAGAGCGCTCACCGAAGGCAAGCTGTATTTCGGCGCAACCGATTCCGCCGCCAATCCAGGCGACCCCACCGACCCCACCGACCCGGATCAACCCATCGGTCCAGCTGATCCGACCGGTCCATCAGGTTCAACTGATCCGATAGACTCCGATGAACAAAACGGCAACGGAGATAAAGACAAGGATAATCCGCTAACCAGCGATGGCAGCAATATGGTCTTGTTGCTTTCCCTGCTGCTCGCATCGGGAACAGTTGTGGCCGCCGTTACAGTATACGGTCGTAGGCCCAAAAGAGAACAATAAAAGGTGAGAATATCCGGTGTTTTTCTTACCGGGCTGATCTGCTGACAGGAGCAAAGCCTTGTTGAGAAGCAAGGATTATTCGTATTTAAGAAATACCATCATGGCTTTAAATTGCCATGATGGTATTTTTTATAGTCTAAAAAGAGCATCAATAAATGATGGGGGAAATCACAGTATAAATTCCTATAAAGGAGAAAATAGGTACGACTCAATGAGACATAGCCTAACCCCCTTTTTGAGTTGAAGCGTTTATTCCTTTTTATAAAAAGGAAATGGGTACCACAGGAGTGGTACCCATAACTGCGATAAAATTACCTATAACGGATTTTCGCAGGTAGACAGCGGCATTATAACTGCTATATGCCGCATCTTCTGCTGATAGAACAAAAAACGTCTGCGTGGACGGCAAATAGCTCTGATTAAGGCTGTAGCATCGTCCCACAGATACTCCCCCTTCGTCCTCGGAGGGCGCGCAGTGGCCAAATGTCATATCACCGCCTGTTTTACACAAGATGAGTAAGCGCACTCTTTGGAAAACAGAAGCGTCCCGGTTGAAGTAGAGGATTTTTTATTTACTTATCAAGTTTGTCATAGGCTTTTTGGCGAAACTTTTCTGTTTTGACAATAAAGCGTTTATGTTGGCCTTCACCAATCATCCCTTTTTCATCATAGGCTTTCACAGTAAAGGTGATTTCCCTGCCATCTACTCCAGCTATTTCCGCCTCGGCCCGTACCGTCATTCCTACCGGGGTAGCGGCCACATGGCTGACGTTGACAAGAGTTCCCACTGTTGTCATCCCCTCCTCCAAAAACTGTTTGCAGCAGGCCGCAGCAGCTTCTTCAATGAGGGCAATCATCATCGGCGTGGCGAACACATCAATTTCACCGCTTCCCACCGTTTTTGCGGTATTTTCTTGAGTTACCTTTGTCTCTTTGCTAAGTTTTGCTCCAATTAAAATTTCCATCACTGTCTACCTCCATCACTTTTACCAATTTATGATAAACTTTTTTGTCAGTTTTGTAAAGAGGGAATCTTACTTTTTACAGATCGGGTGATGGAGAAAATAAATTGATCCTCTTGGTAGGTACAGTGAATATGATCCCCTGAAGAAAATTCGCCCAGAAGCATTTTCTCAGCCAAAGTATCCTCAATCTCACTTTGAATCAACCGACGGAGAGGACGGGCTCCATAGGTAATATCATATCCCTGATGGGCAATATGTTCCACCACCTCTTTGGAAAAAGAAATAGAAACCCCGATATCTTCCATCCTTTTTTGCAGTTTCGATAACATGAGACAGGTAATCTTCCGCACATCATCTTCCTTTAGCCTTGAAAAAACGACGATCTCGTCGATCCGGTTGACAAGCTCCGGTTTAAAAAGACGTTTTAACTCCTTCATCATATCGGATTTCATCGTTTTTTCATCTCCGGAGAAGGGGACAAAACCTACATTACTTCCCTGTGCTAAAGCCTGAGCTCCCAAATTAGAGGTCATAATGATGACGGTATTTTTAAAATTCACCTTCCGCCCCTGAGAATCGGTAAGAACTCCATCCTCTAAAATCTGTAGCAAAAGGTTAAAAACATCTGGATGAGCTTTTTCAATCTCATCAAAGAGTACAACACAATAAGGCCTACGGCGCACCTTTTCGGTGAGTTGACCCCCTTCATCATACCCCACATATCCGGGAGGAGAACCGATGAGCTTGGATACAGCATGTTTTTCCATAAACTCAGACATATCCAGCCGAATCATCGAATTTTCGTCTGAAAAAAGACTTTCCGCCAATGCCTTGCTCAGTTCCGTTTTTCCCACACCGGTTGGGCCCAGAAAGAGAAAGGAGCCTACCGGTCTCCCCGGATCAGAAATTCCTACCCGTCCACGGCGGATGGCCCGGGAAACTGCGCTGACTGCCTCTTCCTGCCCCACGACACGATGATGCAACTCTTCTTCTAATCGCAGAAGCCTCTTACTCTGTCGTGAAGTCAATCGGCTTACGTCAATTCCTGTGTCGGCGGAAACAATTTCCGCAATATCTTCTGCTGTCACCTGGCCAGTAAAAAGGTGATGTGTTTTTTCTGGTGCGTCATTCTTTTTTTCAATTCTTTCTTTCAGAGACAGTTCGCTATCCCTGATTTTAGCCGCCATCTCAAAGTCCTGGTCGTTGATGGCCTTTTCCTTTTGTTCTCTCAGCAGGCTGAGCTCCTCATCCAAATGGTCCGCAGGAGCAGAAAATTCTCGTAATTTGACTCGGGATGCTGCTTCATCCATCAGGTCAATGGCCTTATCCGGCAAAAAGCGGTCACTGAGATACCTGGCAGAAAGACATACTGCCGCATGAATGGCTTCATCGAGAATTTTAAGTCTATAATGCGCTTCATACTGTTCTCGTATTCCCCTGAGAATTTCCTCTGCATCCGAAAGGGAGGGTTCTGCAATGACCACACTTTGGAAGCGGCGTTCCAAGGCGCTATCCTTTTCAATATACCGCCGATATTCTTCCGTAGTCGTAGCACCGATGACCTGGATCTCCCCACGGGCTAACTGGGGCTTCAAGATATTCGCTGCATCCACAGCACCCTCCGCTGCCCCTGCCCCCACAATGGTATGCACCTCATCGATAAAGATAATAACATTGCGGGCGGACACCACCTCTTCCAATACCTTTTTTATTCTCTCTTCAAATTCTCCCCGATATTTTGTCCCTGCCACCATGGAGCTAAGATCCATAGACAACACCCGCTTTCCCCGCAGAGAATCAGGCACCATATTTGTCACGATTTTTTGTGCCAGTCCTTCCACTACAGCCGTCTTCCCAACCCCTGGTTCGCCAATAAGGCATGGATTGTTTTTGGTGCGGCGAGAAAGGATCTGGATAACGCGCTCAATCTCCTTCTGTCTGCCAATCACCGGATCCAGCTGGTTTTCCCTGGCCTTCTGGGTCAGATCCTTACAGAATTTGTCTAAATTGGGAGTGTGGCATTCTCCGCTCCGAACGGCCTGCCCATAGGCTTTGGAGATCGGCTGTTTACCGGTGGAAGAACCCTCGATCCCCATTACTTCAAACAGTTGGGCACATATGAAGTCGCAGTTTATCCCCAATTCTCTGAGAAATCGGACGGCATAGCTGTCGTTTTCCTTGAGAATGGCCATTAAGATATGCTCTGTCCCCACCATGCTGTGGCCCATCAGCTTTGCTTCTATAAGGGATAGTTCCAGGATGCGCTTACAGCGAGGGGTTAAATCGTTAGGAGAGAGTACTGATTTAATCCCCCGTCCTACTGTGAGAATTAACTTTTTCTTGATTTCTTCTAAGGTAATCCCTTTTTTTGATAATATCTGATAGGCTACGCCGCTTCCCTCTTCCAACAATCCCACCAGCAGATGTTCGCTGCCAATATAGGTGTGTCCTAAGTTTTCTGCTTCAGTAATGGCAAAATTAATCGCATTGTTGGCCTTCTGGGTAAAGCCATTGAATTTAAACATGTTTTTCCTCCGCTCTTTGGTCGTAAGGCGCATGCATTCTCCTGCGTCCCCTTCTATTCTATGTCATTATCTTGTGCTGTTTGAAAAATAAATATGCCATTGATATCTAGGGACATTCTTATAAACATGTAACATCTTTTAGCCCAAGCACATAGGATACCATGAAAACTTTTTAAGGAGGCAACTCTTATGTGTAACTGTAATTCCGGTTGTGGCAGCTGTTCTTGGATTATTATACTTATCCTGATTCTGTGCTGCTGTGGTGGTTGCGGTAACAACTGTGGTTGCAATAACAACTGCGG
This sequence comes from Zongyangia sp., assembly GCF_965361945.1. NCBI lineage: Bacteria > Bacillati > Bacillota > Clostridia > Eubacteriales > Oscillospiraceae > Zongyangia > Zongyangia sp. The sequence goes on from NZ_CBDTOK010000112.1 coordinate 4,366, forward strand.
GTGCTGCAACTAACCCTGCTGGTTTCCTCTTGTGATAAAAGAACAGGGGACGCCGTTTATAACGGCGCCCCCTGTTCTTTTGGTGCGCATGAAAATTCGCCGCTTTATCGCAGCTATCTTTTGAATGCCGGTGCGGACGATTAATACATACCGCCCTGAGCGCCTGCCGGCATGGCCGGTGCGGGATTCTCTTCCTTCTTGTCAGCGACAAGGGATTCGGTGGTCAGCACCATAGAGGCTACAGAAGCTGCGTTCTCCAGAGCGCTTCTGGTTACCTTGGTGGGATCCACGATACCTGCATCCATCATATCCACATATTTCTCATTGTAAGCATCGAAGCCATAGCCGACCTTCCGTGCCCGGCGGATCTTATCGATGATAACGGAACCTTCCAGACCTGCGTTCTCAGCAATCTGGCGGATAGGAGCCTCCAAAGCTTTCAGAACAATGCGAACACCGGTCTTTTCATCGCCGTCGCAGGACGGAATGATCTTCTCAACTGCTGGCATTGCATTGATCAGAGCGACACCGCCGCCGGCTACAATGCCTTCCTCTACTGCTGCTTTGGTTGCAGAGAGAGCATCCTCAATGCGCAGTTTCTTCTCTTTCATCTCGATCTCGGTAGCCGCGCCAACTTTGATAACAGCAACGCCGCCAGCCAATTTTGCCAGTCTCTCCTGGAGCTTCTCGCGGTCAAATTCGCTGGTAGAAGTCTCAAGCTGTGCTTTGATCTGGCCAACTCTTGCCTTGATCTCATCAGGATTGCCAGCGCCGCCTACGATAATGGTGTTCTCTTTCTGCACCTTGACCTGACGTGCGCGGCCCAGCTGCTGCATGGTGGTATCTTTCAGATCCAGACCCAGCTCATCGCAGATAACAGTACCGCCGGTCAGGATGGCGATATCCTGCAGCATGTCTTTTCTTCTATCGCCAAAGCCCGGAGCCTTAACAGCGACGCAGGTAAAGGTTCCTCTCAGTTTATTGACAACCAGGGTGGTCAAAGCTTCGCCCTCCACATCCTCAGCAATGATGAGGAGTTTCTTGCCAGCCTGTACAATCTGCTCCAGCAGAGGCAGCAGATCCTGGATAGCGGAAATCTTCTTATCAGTGATCAGGATATAAGCGTCGTCCAGGACAGCTTCCATCTTATCGGTATCGGTGACCATGTAAGGAGCGATATAGCCCCGGTCAAACTGCATGCCTTCTACAACTTCGCTGTAGGTCTCAGCGGTTCTGGACTCTTCTACAGTGATAACGCCTTCTGCGGTTACTTTCTCCATAGCCTCGGCAATCAGATTACCGATGGTCTCATCACCAGAGGAAACAGAAGCAACTCTTGCAATGTCCGCGGAGCCTGCTACCTGTTTAGAGTTGTTCTCCACCTCGGCAACAGCGGCCTTGACAGCCTTCTGGATGCCCTTCTTAACAACCATGGGGTTTGCGCCGGCTGCCACGTTCTTCATGCCCTCATTAACCAGAGCCTGTGCCAGCAGTGTAGCGGTTGTGGTACCATCACCTGCTGCATCGTTGGTCTTGGTAGCAACCTCTTTGACCAACTGTGCGCCCATATTCTCAAACGGATCATCTAGGTCGATCTCCTTAGCGATGGTAACACCGTCGTTGGTGATCAGGGGAGAACCGAATTTTTTATCAAGAACTACATTTCTGCCCTTGGGGCCCATGGTAATTTTTACTGTATTTGCCAGTTGATCAATACCAGACTGGAGAGACTTTCTTGCCTCTTCGCCATATGCAATGATTTTAGCCATAATGAAAACCTCCAATAATACTTCTATTTAGAAATTCCTTATTCAACAATTGCCAGGATATCGGACTGACGCAAGATAATGTATTCCTGTCCGTCAATCTTCACATTGGTGCCTGCATACTGGCTCATCAGAACCTTCTGGCCTTCTTTGAGGTACATTTTAACCTCTTTGCCATCTACCATACCGCCCGGTCCAACGGAGATAACTTCCGCGATCTGGGGTTTCTCTTTGGCGTTACCGGCCAGGATGATCCCGCTCTTGGTTGTTTCCTCTGCTTCCACCATTTTAATCACGACTCTGTCCGCGAGAGGTTTGATTGTCATTTGTAGTTCCTCCTTGTATGATATGATTGTATCAACATATTATTAGCACTCTTTATTCCCGAGTGCTAAGTTATATTTTAGCTATTTTTTCATAAAAATCAAGACCTTTTTGGATTATTTTCACTTTATTATAAAATTTAACAAATCGTTCAATATTAGTATGGTTTTCCCTCCCTTGCCATATTCATGAAGGGCATTTCTCCAGGGAAACTACCTGATAAACTGCCTTATGGCGTAGAGGAGCCAAATGTGCAGCGGGTAGAAAAGGTAGAAAAACCAACGGGTGACTGTACTGTCCTTCCCTCTCTTCCCGTTATAGAAGAGAATAGGAATGATCGCGAACATCATCATCCACTGGGGATTGACCTGCCAATAATACTCTGCCGGCATCAGCGGCAAAATGGCGGAAGATGCAAGACAGGCAATCAGGTAGCCCAGCGTCAATCTTCCTCTGTGTCCATGGAAGCAATAAAACGCCAAGCTACAAGCGATGCCAATAAGCCCGGCTTCGGTCAGCAAAGTAAAGAGCATCGACGCCACAACACAGAGAAAGCTGATGAAGCGGTGTTTGCCCTTTATAAAACTATCCACGAAGATGATAACCAACAGGCATCCGGCAAGTCCCAGAAAGATGTTATTGGTGATCTCCGACCCATTGTGGAAAAGGTACTTCATCCCCTCGTTTCCCAGCTGCATAAGAACACCGCAGCCAAACAGTCGGAGAAAATACTTGCCCACATTCCTAGTGTGGAAAAAGGCTTCAACCATGAGGAAAAAGAATACCGGTGCGCTCAGCCGCCCAATATAGCGCATCCAAAAGGGCATTCCCGGTATAAACGCACCGATGTGGTCAATAACCATGCAGAAAAGG
>NZ_CBDTOK010000113.1:0-2970 GCF_965361945.1 Zongyangia sp.
ATGTCTCTCAGCTGGTCTGCCTTTCCAATCTGGAGAACCTGAATGCCGTGTTCATCAGCGAAGGAATGTCTCAGGCCGAGCGGCTGACAAAGCTCAACGCCATCGCCATCAGCCAGATGGAGATCTTGACGCAGGATCACCGCATCGAAGCTCTGGAGGCTCATAGCGAAGACCTATCTCCTGTGGAGTAAAAAATAATAGGCAAGACGTTTGCGAGTGGGCGAAGGCCGTGGCATCTATAAGTGTTGCGATGTTCCAAGCAAAAACCAGATGGAATAAATTCCATCTGGTTTTTTGCTTTTCATCAAGTTGCCCAAAATCCTTCAAAATTCTTCTGTATCTAAAAGCAATCATATTGTGATATAATGTAAGTACATACTAATAAAGAAAAGGAGTGAAGAACTATGGCCAAATCGCCTTCCTATTTCGGCAAATTCCCCTGCATGCCGGGAGAAAAAAAGCCAACTATGGTTACCAAGGCCGACTGCCCTAAGTTCATCTACACACCGGAAAGGCCCCATGCCAGTGACCTAAACTGGATTTTCGCCAGCACAGATCATCTGACCTGCGGTCAATATCAGCTCGCCCCTGGCAGCACCTTTGATCCTGTAGATGTCCATTCCGGCGATGAAGTATATTATGTGCTGGAAGGCACCGTCACCATGTTCAATCCCAAATTGGGACAGGTTGAGGACGTCTCCGCTGGTGAGGTCATTCTTCTCCCCAAGGAGGCCCCCATAAGGCCTATAATTTCACCAATAAAAAAGCGGTTATTTTCTTTGTGATCGCGCCCAAGATGTGGGAGGAAAGCGGCCCGCCAGACGGTTATTACGACACCATGAAACTGCTGAAATATGAAAAGGAGGAGGGCAAAGAATGAACATTCAAGATGTGGGAAAATTCCCAGTCGACGGCCCTTCCGCCCGTGCGACCGGTGAACTTTTCAAAGTAACCTCTCAAAACTGCTTGCATACCATCTATGGCAAAACTTATCCCATTAAAATCAATCTGTTTATCAGCAACGATTTTGTCCATGTGGGTGAAATGATTATTCCCTCTGGCGGAACTGGATCCAGGGCAAGTGAGGTCATGGAATCAGACGGCGACACTGTCCTCTATGTGAAAGAAGGCCCCATTACCTTCTTTATTCCCGCCACCCAAGAAGTCTTCCATGTGGAGGAAGGCGATACCATGTTTATTCCGGAGCATACCCCCTACCAGCTGATCAACTATTCCGATAAAGTGTTGACTGCCGTTTTTACAACTGCTCCCAACCTTTAACAGTCTTTGAAAAGGCCGCTTAGAAGCGGCCTTTTCTTTTTGGCAAAATTCTTCTTTTTTTACGGTCTATTCTCAAATGGTTTTCTTTTTATCCCCTGACGTTTTTTGAAAAGTCTATAGTTTATTAACAATTATGTTGTATAATGACATTGTCAAACAGAAAACTATTAGTTAAATTGCATCAAAAATTGTGCTTTATTTCGGATAGATGCAGATCACTCCGCCTATGCGGATGTTGTGGAGGTTTTTCACCTTGATGTTTCATAATAACCCCAGCGGCACTGATGAGCTGGAACTGCGGCAAAAACAGCAAACCCTGGTCTGTGTGACCAACCAATACCGATGTGAAAGGCTGATCCGGGCAGGACGGGTTGTTGCTGACCTCTCCAATACCGATCTGAACGCTCTTCACATTGCCAGCCCTTCCCTTCCCGCTAACGGTGATGCATTGGAGCATCTATTTGATGTTTCTAAGCAAAATAACGCTGTCATGACGGTCTATTATGACAGTGATTCCCTCAAATGCCTGATTCGGTATATCCGTGAAAATCGGGTAGCTAATGTGATTACTGGTATGCCGCAGCAGGAAAACAGCATTCTTCAAAAACTGTGGCGCAAATTTCGCAATAAAAACATAGGATTTTATACAGTGGATTCAGAAGGTGAACTGCATCCGGTAGAATTAAAAGAAGTATAATCCTACATAAGCCGCCTTCCAAACTTGGTTTGGCTAGGAGGCTGTCTTCCCTTTTTTATTTTTTCTGGAAATGGAGGCCTGGCCATGCCGTCGAGTATCCAAAAAGAAGAATTTCTCAGCGTCAATCAAAAAAATAAAATTGCCTACTATATATGGTCTCCACAAGAAGGTCCTGTCAAGGGCATCGTGCAGATTTCTCATGGTATGTGCGAATATGTTTTCCGTTACAATGATTTTGCCAACTTCCTTTGTGACCATGGTTTTATCGTGTGCGGCAACGATCATCTCGGTCACGGGGCTTCTGTGCTCCCAGGGGATCCCATGGGCTTCTTTGACTACGAAGGAGGCCACAACCTGCTTTCGCAGGATTTGAAAATCCTGACAGATATTATGAAAGCTCGCTATGGCAATCTTCCTTATTTTCTGCTGGGGCACAGTATGGGTTCCTTTGTAGCGAGAGACTATATGTCCAAATTCGCTTTTGGCCTGGATGGTGTCATCCTCAGCGGTACAGCCGGCCCCAATCCCTTGATTGATCTAGGTATTTCCATGGCGGAAAGTCAGATCTCCTCTAAAGGACCTAAAGCTAAAAGCGCCAAATTGGATAAGCTTTTCTTCAGCGGTTATAACAAAAGGATCCGTACGCCGAGAACCAAGTTTGATTGGCTCTCCCGCGATGAAGAGGCAGTGGAAAAATATGTGCAAGATCCTTGGTGTGGTTTTCTCTTTACAACAACCGGTTTCCGGGATGAGGCGACTCTCCTGAAAAAGGTCAATCACAACTTGTGGGCAAAAACCGTTCCTGTCACCCTACCTGTCTTCCTATTTTCCGGTGATCAGGATCCTGTAGGCGGTTATGGAAAAGGAGTGGCCAAGGTTTACCGTCAGCTTCTCCGCGCAGGGGTTAAAGATGTAACCCTCAAGCTCTATGAGGGAGGCCGCCATGAGATGCTCAACGAAACCAATCGTCAGGAGGTCTATATGGATGTCTT
>NZ_CBDTOK010000114.1:0-3632 GCF_965361945.1 Zongyangia sp.
TTTGGATATGTCAGGCCCTGTAAGCCAGAGCTGAAAATCAAAGAGTTTGAGCTTTATAAGTCCGTTTATTGCGGGCTGTGCAAGCAGCTGGGCCACAGCTTTGGGTATTTTGCCCGTTTTACCCTCAACTACGACTTTGCATTCCTTGCCATGCTGGATATGGCCCTTCAGGATCAACGCCCCCAAATCGAGCAGCAGTGCTGTTTTGCCAATCCCCTGAAAAAGAAAAACTGCTGTCTGTCCAATCCCTCTTTGGAGTTTTCCGCCCAAGTCGCTATGATTATGCTCTATTATAAGGTGCGGGACGACATCCTGGACAGTGGGTTTTGGGGCCGCTTCCGCAATTACCTTCTGCTTCCCTTCATAAAAAGTGCGTGGAAAAAGGCGGCGGCAAAGCTGCCCGAAATCGATGAGATCATGAAGCAGGCTATGGAGCGTCAGCGCGCCTTGGAATCCGCCGGCTGCGACAATGTGGATGAGGCCGCCCACCCCACCGCCGAATTTTTATCCCGTATCTGTGTTTATATGGCGCGGGATGACCGGCAGCGTCGTATTCTGGATCGATTTGGCTATCTATTGGGGCGGTGGATCTATCTCATCGACGCGTTGGACGACATAGACGATGACCTGAAAGAGGGCAATTATAATCCTTTTCTTTTGGCCCATCATATAAAAGCCGGGGAGACGGAAAAGATAAATGAAGTGGTGCAGGAAGCTAAAGGTTCCTTGAACCTAACCGCAGCAGAAATCGGAACCGCTTATGCGCTATTGGAGGTCAACCGTTTTCAACCAATCTTTGACAATGTTATCTATCTTGGATTTGCAGATACAATGAATCAAATACGAACAAAAAGGAGCAAAAAAAATGAGCGATCCTTATAAGGTGCTGGGTGTTTCTCCCAATGCCACCGACGAGGAAATCAAAGCAGCCTATCGTGAACTGGCCCGGAAATATCATCCGGACAACTATGTCAACAATCCGTTGGGAGATCTGGCCGCAGAAAAGATGAAAGAAATCAATGAGGCCTATGACCAGATCCAAGCTTCCCGCAAGGCAGGAAATCAGGGCGGCTATGGCGGCTACAATGGTGGCTATCAGGGCGCTTATGGCAACTCCCGCTTTGGAGACGTGCGTCAGATGATTCAACAGGGTCGCATCAGCGACGCCGAAGAAATCCTGGAGGGTACCCCCACCGATTCTCGGGACGCCGAGTGGTATTTTCTCAAGGGAAGTATCTTTTATTCCCGGGGCTGGCTGGATCAGGCATACAGTTACTTTAACCGGGCAGTAGCCATGAACCCTGGCAATCCTGAGTATCGGGCGGCCCTCAATCAGATGGGAAGCCAACGTGCCACCGGCTACAGCCGCAGCACACCCGGCGGCTATCGCACCAGCCAAAATGCCGGCGGCTGTTCCTCCTGTGATATGTGCAGCGGCCTGATCTGCGCCGACTGCTGCTGCGAATGCATGGGCGGCGATCTGATCTCCTGCTGTTAACAACAAGAAATGAAGGAAGGCTCAATACGCGATGAAACGCAGCACTAAGATTGCGCTGGGTGGTATGATTACCGGGCTTTGCATCATGCTTATGTTCATGACAGGGCTCTTCCCCTTTGCCACCTATGCCCTTCCCGCCCTGGCCGGCCTCATTCTGGTGGCCATGGTGGTGGAATTCGGTTCCACACAGGCACTCATCGTCTATGTGGCGGTGTCCATTCTCTCTATCTTCATGACCCCCGACCGGGAAGCGGCCATTATGTTCATCTGCTTTTTCGGCCACTATCCGATTATCAAAGGCATCATCGAGCGCCGGATTCCCAACCGGATTCTGGAGTGGGTGGTAAAACTGCTGACCTTTAATGCCTGTATTGTTCTGGGATACCTGTTTGTCATCAATGTCATGGGTATTTCAGAGGTGCTGGAATCCTTCGGAGACTTTGGCAAGTATTCCGTCCTTGTTCTTCTTGCTCTGGGCAATGTGGTGTTTGTCATCTACGATTTTGCCCTGACACGGGTCATCTCCATGTACATTCATTGGTTCCGGCCCAAATTCCTGCGAAAGATAAAATAACACAAGATCATGAGATAAAAGCCCTCTAATGGAGGGCTTTCTTTATGAGAGAAAGGGGATTATCATGCGCCGAGGCTCACTGGTCTTTACCGCTTTTCTGCTTATTTTTTCCTTACTTTTGCCCCTACCTGCTACAGCCGCCCACTACTTGGACAATTCGGTTACCCAAGTGTTTTCCTACTTAGAACGCCAGGGGGAGCCTGTAGATCAGGTCATTGCCGCCCGCATTGCCGGTGAAGAACCGGATCAAGGCGCTATACGTTCCCTGCGCAACAACGCGGGCCAAGTAGCAGAGGACTCTGCTGATATTGCTGGGATTTCCAACTATATCCTGGCTCTCACCGCCTCCGGCACCGATCCCAGGGACTGTGCGGGGATCAATCTCATTGACCTGCTTTGTACCTCCTCCCTGCTCCAAAACAAAAGCCCCCGGGATCTTTCCCTCGTCCTCATCGCTTTAAACAGCGGCGACTTTTCTCCATCCGCTGAAGGCGCCATGACTCCGGAAGAAATGGAACAAACCCTCCTCTCCCTTCAGCGGGAGGACGGCGGTTTCGGCCAGACGGAAAACGCCATGAGCGACCCGGAAAGCACTGCTCTGGCTATCCTCGCTCTCGCTCCCAAGGGGAATGAAGCGGTTCTCGCAGCTGCCGTAGAATATCTTTCCGGAGCCATACAGGCTGACGGGAGCTTTCTCTCCACCGCTGGGGAGGAGACCTCCACTTCTTTGAGCACCACGGTGGCCGCCCTGTATGCGGCAGGCAGCTCCATTCAAGATGAACGGTTTGTCAAAGAGGGGCGGACCCTTCTGGACAGTCTGTTCTCTTACCAAAACGAAGACAACGGCTTTTGCCGTATCTCTGGGGAAAAAAGCGATACGACGTCTTCCCTGTGGGCCCTTTATGCCCTGGAATCTGTCCGCTCCGGCCAGGCTGTTCTGGATTTTACCGGTATAGAGCTTACTCCTTACCAGCCTAGCGCTCTTAAAACCTATGGCAGCTTTATCTTGATGACCATCGGTATGATTGCCGTTGTCTATATATTGCTGCTGCTCTCCCGGCACCTTGGAAGGAAAATCGACGTCAAAAGGGCCAAGGTAAAAAGTGATAAAATTGAAAAAACTGACCCAGATAAAAATGAATAATTTGCGAATTTTTAGATGAAACTACTGCGAAAGCTGGCAAATTTCGTATCATTATCATATAATACTGGTGTATAGCAGTAAAGGTTTCTTCTGCTATACGCCATTTTCTTGGAAAGGAGGGTGAAATCCAGCCAAAGGAAAATTCCTTGGAAGGAGGTTCGTTTTAGAGTTTGTTGAAAGCGCCATGCACCACAGGCGGCTGACCTGTGCGTTAACGAGGTGGGAGGAAGATCGAAGGTTCGGCGGATGCCTCCCCGGCTGCGGATATCCAGCCGTCATGCTGTCTACAAACCCCGGCGGCAACTCCGGGACAAAAGGGCAGTCTGTATCCAGCCCCAATGGGGCATCAAAAGATAAAACTTGGTTATTGTATAAAATACAAATTGTTTTGGGCTCTTTGGGCGACAAAGGGTCTG
>NZ_CBDTOK010000115.1:0-3486 GCF_965361945.1 Zongyangia sp.
ACTCTACTCAAATTCGTTTCCAAGGGTCTTTGTTCTTGGTTCAAATGTTGTTCAATTTTCAAGGTCCGCCGCTGAGGTTTCCCTCAGTCAGGACTTATATTGTACCACATTTCCTATGCGGTGTCAATATATTTCCCAAATCTTTTTCGCTATCTCAGCTCTTTTCCGGCCTCCCGGCCCTCTCTCCGAGACAGCTTGTTTATTTTAGCACATACCTCCCCCACTGTCAAGCAATTTTCTCATTTCTTTTCCTTTTTATCCTCATCTTTTTCTATACATTTCGTTTACTTTTCCTTTAATTATACTATACTTCCCAATTTTGGCCCTTTCTGCCCTCAAACACAGAAAAAAGGACGGCAGAAAGCCGTCCTTTTTCCGCCCCAGCTACTCCTGCTGCGGCTCTTCTAACACATCTTCCATCTCGTGAAAGCCTTCAAACAACTGCTCTGTTTCCTCCGCGATCTTTTCTACCAGGGCGGGCGTGGGCAGATGTCCCCTGCTCTCGATGATATAGATCACCAGCTGTTCCGCCGCCCGCTTGTAATAACCCTTATCCAGGCCATAGGCCTGATGGCGGCGGCGCATATACCCAGCGGCAAGCCGTATGTAGTCGGAAACCTCTTTTTCGTCGAAGGGCTCCTCTTCCCCATCCACCGGATAGGTGTACCCCACCTTCGCCTGCTCCTTCCGGCGCCGCTCAAAATATTCCCCCAGGATGTAGCTGACCCCAATGGCAAGGATACAAATGGTCACGCCGATGATAAGCTCCATATCCAGCCCCCCTGTTTTTCACTGTGCCCTATTCTATGCATCCAGCGGGGCCGTTGTTCCGTTTTTTTAAAAAAAGAGAAATTGCCGTCCCCTTTGGGCTGGATATTCCCATCCTTTCCGGGAAAACTTTTACTAATTTACAGCCGCGAGGCGGCAGATAGGAGTTTTGAAATCATGGATGATACCCTTGCCAAAGTTCTCAAAATCATGGTGGTGGTCATGATCAATATCTGTGTCATCGCCTTTGCCTATTTTCTCCTGCGTTTTACCCCCAACACAGCCACCGCAGCTACCGCATCCAGCGATAGCCTGGCCATTCCCACCCTCTCCAAACGGGGATCCCGGGGAGAAGAGGTGACCAAGATTCAGCAGAAGCTCAAGGAGCTGGGCCTCTACACCATCGCTGTGGACGGTATCTACGGCGCCAAGACCGAGGAGGCGGTCCGGGCCTTTCAGAAGCAGAAAGGACTTGCTGTAGACGGCATCGCCGGGCCCAACACCCTCAAAGCCCTGGGCATCACCGCCGGCAACAACTCCTCCACCTCCCAAAGCGACTATCAGCTGCTGGCCCGGATCATCTCTGCCGAAGCCCGAGGGGAGGAGTATATTGGCCAGGTGGCAGTGGGAGCCGTAGTCCTCAACCGGGTGGCCCATCCCTCCTTCCCCGACACCATTGCCGGGGTGGTCTATCAGCCGGGCGCCTTTACCGCCATCACCGACGGCCAGATCAACGAGCCCATCGCCGAATCCTGTTACCAGGCGGCCCAGGACGCCTTAAACGGCTGGGATCCCTCCGGCGGCGCCCTCTACTATTATAATCCGGACAAGACCTCTAACCAGTGGATTCGGACAAGGCCGGTCATCAAGCGGATCGGCAACCATCTTTTCTGTTCCTAATAGAAGATAGAAGGCCCGCCGAAATCTCCGGCGGGCCTTACCTATTTATAAATAGCGGTCTATTTTCTTTGAACAGGCTACTGCCAAGGCTCCAGGGCCGATATGGCAGGCCACGCTGAGGGACAAAGGATCGCACTGGGTAACTTCCTTCCCCAGCTTCTGGGCCAGTTCCTGACAGAAGTCCTGAGCGCCGGCCTCATTGTCGGTGTGGGCCACAAACAGACGGATCTGATCCATGCCGCCAAACCGCTTTTCGATGTCGTCCTGGATGGCGTTGACCATGATCTCCCGGCCCTGCTTTTCGCTCCGGGCCTTTTTAAAGGCATCCAGCTTCTCCCCCTGAATCTGCAGTACCGGCCGAATCCGCAGCACTGTGGCAATGGCCGCCGCGGCTGGGGTGATCCGTCCGCCCTTCTTCAGGTATTTTAAGGTATCCATCATAATATAGATGCTGGATTCAAACTTTTCCTTTTCCAGAATCTCCCGGACCTCCGCGGCGGATTTCCCCGCTTTGATCAGCTCCAAGGCATCCAGCACCGACTGGCGCTGGGTGACCGAGATGCGCTGGTTATTGACCACCTGCACCCTGCCGTCATAGCTTTCCGCCAAAGCGATGGCGGTAGCGCAGGAGCCGGAAAGGCCGCTGGACATGGGGATGTGGACAATCTCGTCGTAATCCTCCAGGATCTTGTCCCATAGGTCCAGAATATCCCCCACCACCGGCTGGGAGGTGGAGATATCCACGTCGTTTTTCAGTTTCTCATAAAACTGGGGCTGGGTTAAGCTAATCTCTTCATAAAAGGTCTTTTCCTCAATGATAAAGGGCATCGGGATGACAAAGATGCCAAGCTCCTCCGCCGTCCGGATGGGGATGCCGCTGTTGCTGTCGGTGACAACCGCAATCCGTTTGCTCATAAAAATCCTACCCTTCCGCGCTGTTCTCTCTTTGAATATAGTCGAGCAGCTCATCAAAGCCGCCCTGGGGGAAGGCCGAAAGGTCGGCCTCCTCTCTGTTGATGAGGCAATCGGTGAGGAGAAAAACCTTCATCCCCACACTCTGGGCAATCATATCCTCTTTGGCGTCGTTGCCCACCATCAGGCATTCTTCCGCCGGACATTCCAGCCTTCTGAGAAGCTCCCGGTAATATTCCGGGTTGGGCTTGCACCAGCCGATGTTCTCATAGGTGGTGTAGAGGACAAAGTCCTCCGGCGTCAGCCCTGCCCATCGGATCCGGCTTTCGGTGGCCACGGCGGGGAAGATGGGGTTTGTGGCCAAGGCCAGGCGAAGTCCCGCCTGTCTGAGCTGTTCCACCGTCTCCTTGGCCTTGGGATTGTACCCGCAGACGCCGGCTACCTCCTGGAATTCCTGCCTGTAATATTCATCTAACACCGGCCGGTCCTCCAGGGACTTTTCTCCAAAAATCTCGCTGAAGCGTTTCCAGAACGCCTCCTCGTTGGTTCTTGTTCCGTCGTTTTTGACCATGGCGGCTGTGCCGGCCCAGATCCCGTCCACCAGCGCCTTGGGCTCATAGCCATGGGGAATGAGCTTTTGCGCCAAACGCTGGAAGTACGCCTTGGTGAAAAGGTCCTGATCCATGGGGAGCAGCGTGCCGTCCAGATCAAATAGAATGGTTTTGAGCATCCAGTTCCTTCCTCTCTGGCCTCCATCCCTGCGGCGGGCCATCATCGCGTCTCCCTAAGTATATCCTGTCCCATATCCGAAGTCAATAGAAGGAGCGGCGGGTTTTTCCATCATTTTCTTTCGTTGGCTGACAGCCACTTCCAGCACTCCGGGAAAACCGACAGAGCGCAAAAAAA
>NZ_CBDTOK010000116.1:0-2844 GCF_965361945.1 Zongyangia sp.
GCCGGTCAGCGGCTCACAAGCGCTAAGATTGCAGAGAGTGTAAAAACAAACCCGGCCTACATCCGGCAGCTGATGGCCGCGCTGAAGAGCGCCGGCATTATCACCAGCTCCCAGGGACAGGCCAATGCGGAATTGACCAGGCGTCCGGATGAGATCACGGTGTTGGAGGTCTACCGGGCCATTGAGGGCAATAAGCCCCTGCTTCACTGGGATATTGATATCAACCCGGAATGTGGTGTGGGGATCTATGTGCAGCTGAGTATTGCGGACTTTTACCAGGAGATCCAGAAGGCTGCCGAACAAAAAATGCAGACCATCGCCCTGCAGGACATTATAGACCGATATCATAAAAAACTGGGGGAACTGGAATAGGGTCAGGATTGCCTCATAAGGAGATGTTGACAACGAATACACACAAGAAGATCGGACTGGTGGTGGAGGGCGGCGGGATGAAGTGCGCCTATAACGCCGGGGTTCTGGATGCTTTTTTGGACGATGGGATCAAATTTGATTATTGCATCGGTGTGTCTGCCGGATCGGGCAACCTGGCTTCCTATCTGGCTGGGCAAAGAGGCCGGAATCTTCGCTTTTTTACGGAGCATATTCATTCGCCGAATTACTTTGGTCTGAGAAGCCTGCTGAAAACCGGAGATCTGTTTGGACTGAAGTACATCTATGGTGAATTGACCTGCAGGGAAGGGGACGATCCGCTGGATTTTCCCGCTCTGATGAAAAATCCGTCGGAGTATGAGATTGTGGTCACAAATGCGCGGACAGGATTGCCGGAGTACTATGGGCGGGAGATGATGGAGCAGGACGATTACCGCTTGATCATGGCCTCCAGCGCCATCCCGGTTGCTTGCCATCCGGTGGAGCTCAACGGGGTGCCCTACTTTGTTGGAGGCCTTACCGACGCCGTCCCGGTCCGCCGCGCCCTGGAGCAGGGCTGTGAGAAGCTGGTGGTCATTCTTTCCAAGAACCGGGACTATGTACGAAAGCCCCAGGGCATGCGCAGACTGTACCGGTGGGCCTGCCGGAGTTACCCCAATATCGTGCAGGCCATTGACCGTCGCCATGTGGTGTACAATGAAAACTTGAAGGATGTGTTTTCGCTGGAGCGGGAGGGGGCTGCCTTTGTCTTTGCGGCCAGTGAGCCTATCCATGTGGGTACTTACTCCATGAAGGAGGAAGCGGAACGAAAGCTGTATGGCCTTGGGCTGCGGGATTTTTCCGCACAGAAAGAGGACCTGATGGCATTTTTGTCTGACTGATTTGGACTGCACAGCCTGAAACAGCGAAAAGGAATCTTTCCGCATCCCACCGACATAGAGAAAAACACCGGAATGGTTTGACCCTCTGTCAAACCATTCCGGTGTTTCATATATTCTGGAGGAAACGCTGGGGGAGTATTCACTCAGGGGATATACTTCATGCCCCATTGGGAGATGGCATAGAAAATTGGCAGCAGATCCGTTCCCTTTTCCGTCAGGAAATACTCCACCCGGGGTGGGATTTCGTTGTACTGCTCCCGGTGCACCAGACCGTCCCCCTCCAGCTCTTTCAACGCGTTGGTGAGCATGGTATTAGTGATAGGTTTGAGCATCTTCTTCAGCTCACCAAACCGCATGGGAGACTGAATACACAGCTCGTAGATGATCTGGAGCTTCCATTTCCCCTGGAGCATCTGGACCACCGGCGTGACTGGGCAGTTCCCGCTTTCTGTCAGGATGACGCTGCCCACTCGGCTTTGAAATTCCTCATAGGTCATGGATTGGTTCATGGAGCAGCCCTCTCTCTGTCAGTATGGTTTTTCGTACTAAGTACAAATATTCTGCGTACTTGCACTGTTATTTATTCTAAGTATAATAATTATATCGGCATTAAAATGGGATGTCAATTACAGAAATGATAGAGAGTGAGGCACTGATTTATGAAAGAGCTGAACATTATGGAGGCCGCTGTCTATACCTCCCCTAATCCGCTGACCCTGATCTGTTCTCGGAATGAGGACGGCACCACCAACCTGGCTCCCATCTGCTTTGTGTCCTATCTGTCCTTCAATCCGCCCATGATCGGCTTCGCCGCCGGTAAGCAGTCCCAAACCGGCAAGCGGGTACGGGAAACCGGCAAGGTGATCGTGACTGTTCCGGGGGAGAGCCTGAAACAGGCTGTGGTGGCCTGCGGCAGTTCCACCGGCGCCATCAGCCGCAAGGTGGAGGAGAACCACATTGAGATGACCTGCGTAGAGGGAAGCGACATTCAGATTCCCGCGGATACCCGCCTTGCCATGGTGGCCACTCTGCAGCAGGCTGTAGAGGTGGGCGACCACATCCTGCATATCTGCCAGGTAGACAAGTTCCTGGGCGATGAGAGCAGGAAAGGCCTCTATGCCTGGAACGGCTTTGGAAAAGTTGCCCCGGCGGTGGAAGGCTGACGATTGTCGTGTCAACAGGAGAGGAGCTTATGAAAGACGGCATCCTGATCCGGGATGCAGAGGCAAAAAACATCATGACCAAATCCAATCTGCCGGTGGGGGGCTACTCCGTAAACCCCTATGTGGGGTGCACCCACGGCTGCAGGTACTGCTACGCCTCCTTTATGAAACGCTTTACCGGGCACACCGAGCCCTGGGGGACCTTTCTGGATGTAAAACACTGGCCGGAGATCAAAAATCCCCAAAAATACCGGGGACAGCGGGTGGTCATCGGCTCGGTGACCGACGGCTATCTTCCCCAGGAGGAGCAGTTTCAAAACACACGCAAGCTGTTGGAGCAGCTGAAGGACAGCGGGGCGGAGATTCTCATCTGCACCAAGTCCGACCTGGTGGTGCGGGATATTGATTTG
>NZ_CBDTOK010000117.1:0-5243 GCF_965361945.1 Zongyangia sp.
GGAAAAGCAGAATCGGACCAGCAGTTAGCGGATGCTCGCAAGGAGATCCGGGATGCTGAAAACGAGCTGGAGGATCTGGAAGGCCCCCAGTGGTATGTATGGGACCGCGAAAACAATCCCGGTTACTCGGATTACGGAGATGACGCGGCTAAGGTTGATGCTATCGCAACCGTGTTTCCCGTCTTCTTTATTCTGGTGGCGGCGTTGGTCTGTCTGACCACCATGACCCGTATGGTAGAGGAGCAGAGAACACAGATTGGTACCATGAAGGCACTGGGATATGGCCGAGGCGCCATTATGATGAAATATGTAACCTATGCCATCCTGGCCAGTATTTTGGGAAGCGCCGTTGGACTGAGCATTGGTATGCAGCTCTTCCCCAAGATCATCATTAACGCTTACGGTATCCTGTATGATTTGCCCAAGGCACTCACCCCTTTCCGTTGGGACTACGCCTTCTGGTGTACATTGGTGGCGATTGCCTGCACCGGCATTTCGGCGCTTTTCGCATGCTACAAAGAGTTGCAGGAGAGTCCGGCGCAGCTGATGCGTCCCAAAGCGCCGAAAGCGGGAAAAAGGGTCCTGCTGGAGCGCTGGACCTTCCTATGGTCCAAACTCAGTTTTACCTATAAAGTGACACTGCGTAATTTGTTCCGCTATAAAAAACGGATGTTGATGACGGTCATCGGCATCGGTGGATGTACAGCCTTGATTTTGACAGGCTTTGGCATGCAGTACGCCATTACTTCTATTTCGGATCGCCAGTTCGGAGATATCTTTGTATATGATGGAGTAGCGGCGGTCGAGAGCTCGGAGGCCGAAGGCGGTATTACCGCTTTGGAGCAGAAGTTCTCAGAAGCATCCCAAGTTTCTAGTACATTGCAACTGATGAGTAAAAGCGTTGATGTGCAAAACGGGGACACGGTAAAGAGCGTGAGCCTATACGTCCCCCAAAAACCGGAGGAGATTTCCCGATATATTGTCTTACAGGAACGCGTGGGGAAAGCGCCCCTTTCCTTGACCGATGAAGGGGTAGTTATCAATGAAAAATTAAGCAAGCTGCTCCAACTGGGAGTAGGTGACACTCTGACCATCAACGAGCCGGATGGACGGCCGATTCAGGTGAAAATTACAGGGGTAACGGAGAACTATGCTATGAACTTTGTGTATATGACTCCGCAACTCTACGATGAGGTTTTCCGGGAGGAACCGGAATACAACATGATTTATTTCAATATGACCGATCCATCCCAAGAAAGTGAACTTTCCAACTACTTGATGGAACAGGACGGTGTGCTGGGAGTCACTTATACCGCCAGCAGCAGCGGCCAATTTGATGATATGGTTGGCAGCTTGGGAATCATCGTATGGGTTCTGATATTCTCGGCGGGAGCACTTGCCTTCATTGTTCTCTATAACCTGACCAATATCAATATCAATGAGCGTATCCGGGAGCTTGCCACCATTAAGGTGCTGGGCTTCTATGACAGAGAGGTATCAGCCTATATCTACAGGGAAAACACTATTTCGGCGCTGATTGGTATGGCGGTGGGACTTGTAGTTGGCATCTTTTTTGAGCGATTTGTCATTTTGACTGCGGAAGTGGATATGGTGATGTTTGTTCCAGATATTGCACCTTACTGCTTTATTCTTGCAGCAGTTTTAACCATCCTTTTTACTGTCATTGTTAATATAGTTGTGCACTTTAAGCTCAAAAAGATCGATATGGTAGAGTCGCTCAAATCTGTAGAGTAAAAAATAGGGAACGGAATTTCCGTTCCCCTATTTTTTTAGAAACAATTGGAAACTCTCTCCTTATGCATGTTCAGATATTCCCATGCCCATACTGTGAAGGTAGGCGCACGGGCGCCACAGCAAATCAGCTGGATGGGAAGTGTGGATGTGTATCTCAATAAAGTAGAGTTGACAGGCGTCAATACATCCAAGTTGACAGTGTTGAAAGAAGCGGAAAAGGTGGAGCTGCTCAAAAAGGTGAAGCAGGGGGATGAACAGGCAAGGGAGAAGCTGATCAACGGAAATTTGCGGCTTGTGTTGAGCGTAGTGCAGAAATTTGTCAATCGCGGAGAGAACCTGGATGATCTATTCCAGGTGGGCTGTATTGGGCTGATCAAAGCCATCGACAACTTTGATCCGAATCAGAATGTGCGCTTTTCTACCTACGGTGTGCCGATGATTATCGGGGAGATCCGAAGATATCTCAGGGATAATAATGCCATCCGCGTCAGCCGCTCTATGCGGGATATCGCCTATAAAGCCATGCAGGTCAAGGAACGGCTGACGGGAGAAGAACTGAAGGAGCCGACAGTGGAGGAAATCGCCAAGCAGATGGAAATGAAGAAGGAGGATGTCGTGCTGGCCCTCGAATCCATTGTGGATCCAATTTCCCTCTATGAACCGGTATATTCCGACGGAGGGGACACGATCTATGTCATGGATCAGGTGGGCGATAAGAATGACGATACCAATTGGCTGGAGGAAATCTCAATGAAAGAAGCTATCTCCCGCCTTTCCGGCAGGGAGAAAAAGATTCTGTCCCTGCGCTTCTTTGAAGGAAAAACCCAGATGGAGGTCGCCAGCGAAATCGGGATCAGCCAAGCCCAGGTCTCACGGCTGGAAAAGGGAGCGCTAGAGAGGATTAAAAAACAGATGTAAAAAAGCATGCACACTGGATGGCAGTGTGCCTGCTCCTTCGATACTATTTTTACTCCCACAGGAATATGATTTTAAGAAGGGAGTGAAGGAAATGAGCTGTCGAATTACGGACTTAAGGCATAAAGACGTGGTCAACATCAAGGATGGATGTGTGCTTGGATGTGTCTCTGATGTGGAGATTGACACCTGCAATGCCTGCGTGGTTGCCATTATCGTTTACGGAAGGCTGCGCTGTTTTGGGTTGTTGGGCCGGGAGGATGACATTGTCATCGGCTGGAACAAGATTCAGGTGATCGGGGATGACATTATTTTGGTCAATTTTGACATGCCGCGCCGACGTCCACGAAAATTCGGCAGCATGATAGAAGGACTTTTTAACCGGTGATAGGCGAGAATGTCGTCTTACCTCAAAAGCATTGCAAAAACTGTAAGGAATAAGAAAAAATTGCTTGCAAGCAGAGCGCGTCCATGCTATAATATATCGGAAAAACACACGTTTTGCCGCTGCAGATCAGGTGCTGGTCCAAATGAACCGGTCATTTTGCAGAAACGGCAAGACGGAGGAAAAACCTAAGGAGGATTTTATCATGGGCGTAGTATCTATGAAACAGCTTCTTGAGGCTGGTGTTCATTTCGGACATCAGACAAGAAGATGGAACCCGAAAATGGCAAAGTACATCTTCACAGAGAGAAACGGCATCTACATCATTGACCTGCAGAAAACTGTGAAGAAATTGGAAGAGGCTTACATGTTCATCCGTGACGTGGCGGCCAGCGGTGAATCCGTCCTGTTTGTGGGAACTAAAAAACAGGCTGGTGAATCCATCAAAGAAGAAGCCGAGCGCGCTGGAGCGAACTATGTCAACGCCAGATGGCTGGGTGGTATGCTCACCAACTTCAGAACCATCCGCCGCAGAATTGACCGTCTTGCACAGCTTCGCACCATGGAAGAAGACGGTACCTTTGATCGTCTGCCCAAGAAGGAAGTTGTCAAACTCAATCTGGAGATTGAGAAACTGGAGAAATTCATGGGCGGTATCAAGACCATGAAAAAACTGCCGGGCGCTATGTTTATCGTTGACCCGCGCAAAGAGAGAATTGCCGTTGCAGAAGCAAAGAAGCTGGGCATTCCCATCGTGGCAATTGTCGACACCAACTGTGACCCGGATGAAATTGATTATGTTATCCCCGGCAACGACGACGCTATCCGCGCTGTCAAGCTGATTGCCCAGACCATGGCCAACGCTATTCTCGAAGGCAAGCAGGGTGAGCAGGCTGAAGAGGCTGCCGCTGAAAAAGAGGCCGAAGAGGAAGCGGAGGCAAACGCATAAGGCGTTATACCCTTGAAATGAGAAGAATGCCCGTGCCAGCTGCCCGGGCATTCCTATTGTAACATACTGAAAAAATCTGGAATAATCAATAGGAGGATTCTATTATGGCTTTTACAGCAAGTGATGTTAAAGCACTCCGCGAGAGAACCGGATGCGGAATGATGGATTGCAAAAAAGCACTGTCCCAGACCGATGGCGATATGGAAAAGGCAATTGAAATCCTTCGCGAAAAGGGACTGGCTGCTGCGGCGAAAAAAGCAACTCGTATCGCTGCCGAGGGCTTGGTATATGCTTTGGTTGACGATGCCAAAAAAGTTGGTGTTATTATTGAGGTCAACGCAGAGACTGATTTTGTTGCAAAGAACTCTGACTTTGTCGCAATGGTAGACACCTTTGCAAAGACCGTAATTGCTGAAAATCCTGCTGATGTGGATGCTCTGCTGGCTTGCAAGGCGGTAGGTTCTGATCTGACTGTTGCAGACATTCTCCGGGACAAAATCCTGGTTATCGGTGAAAATATGAAGATCCGCCGTTTCACCCGTATGGAGGGTGAGATCTGCACCTATATTCATGGCGGTGGCAGAATCGGCGTTATGGTAAAATTTGACGTCGACAGCGCTGTGGCAGCAAAAGAAGAGTTCAAGAACTTCGCCAAAGATGTTGCCATGCAGATTGCCGCTGTATCTCCCCAATACCTGAACAAAGAGGATGTCCCGGCTGATGTAGTCGCGAAAGAGAAGGAAATCCTCACAGCACAGGCAATGAATGAGGGCAAACCTGCTAACATCGCTGAAAAGATGGTTATGGGCAGAATCAATAAGTTCTATAAAGAAGTTTGCCTGGTAGAGCAGCCCTTTGTTAAGGACGGCGATATAACCGTAGGCAAATATGTTGAAAATACTGCCAAAGCACTGGGCACTTCCATCAAGCTGCTTTCCTTTGTCCGCTTTGAGAAGGGCGAGGGCTTGGAGAAGAGAGAAGACAATTTCGCGGACGAAGTTGCCAGCATGATGAAATAGTGGTTCTCCATATTTAATAAGCATGAGGAAAAGAAGGTCATATCCCGTAGAGGATATGACCTTTTTGTTTTAGGCAGGATATGTTTCACGAGCCGACGGTTTTATATATGATATTCACCGGTAGTGGAGTTGCAGATCAGTCCATTGGGATCATTGAGCCGCTTGATCTCAGGAGAGAAGTGGAACTGAGAGCGATATTTCTCAAGATAGGAGGTCTGAG
>NZ_CBDTOK010000118.1:0-12579 GCF_965361945.1 Zongyangia sp.
CATCTATCAGGAGGCAATGATCGGCTTTATTGGCGCTGTAAGAAACTATCAAAGGGAACGGGAAAGCTCGTTTAAAACCTTTGCGAATCTCTGTGTCAACCGCCGGATCGCTACCGCTGCCCAGGCGCAAATGAGCCTGAAGCACAAGCCTTTCCAGAATTACGTATCCATCGACGAAGGGGATGCTTCTGTGGAAGCAGAGCTGACCGGAGTCGATCCCAGTGCCCAGGATCCCGCCCATATTGTGATTGAGCGGGAGTCCATACGGGAGAAAAAGCAACAAATCGAGGATCTTTTGTCTGTGTTTGAGCGGGAAGCTCTCATGCTTTACATCGGCGGTTTTACCTACGCGGAAATATCCCGGCAGTTGAAATCTACACCGAAAGCAGTTGATAATGCCCTGCAACGAGTAAGACGAAAGCTTAGGTCGGCGAAATAAACGCCGCAAACAGTGCGAATCTGGGCGTCAGCACAGGTCACATATATGCCCTAGTAGCTCAAAGGTAGAGCGTTGTAGGTGCAAAGGTGTCGGTTCAAATCCGTCCCGGGCAAATTTTATTATCCAATGTAAGCGAGGTAAAAAAGATGTACGAAGACAAAACATTAACATGCAAAGAGTGTGGCGCAGAGTTTGTATTCACCGCAGGCGAGCAGGAGTTTTATGCTTCCAGAGGCTTTGTCAATGAGCCCCAGAGATGCAAAGCATGCCGCGATGCGCGCAAAAACGCCTCCAGACCCGAGAGAGAGATGTTCACAGCAACCTGCGCGGCCTGTGGCAAAGAGGCGAGAGTTCCCTTCAGACCCCGTGAAGACAGACCTGTTTACTGCAGCGAGTGCTTTGCCAAGATGAAAGAGGAGCAGCAGCTGTAAGCATTGGTTTTGAATACGTTCAAATAAAATGCACAACCGGGATGCTTTGGATTTTTCCAGGGCATCCCTTTCTTTTTCTGGGAGACAGGGATGTTGCAATCCTTTGGGTGCCATATTATAATAAACATAAATGTCTTGGCCAGAGTTGTATATGAACATTGGCCATCAAGAAAGTGAGGAAATGGACATGGAAAGACAGGTAACAAAAGAGACATTGATCGGCGATCTGCTCCAGATGGAGCCGGAAACCGCCCAGTTCTTGATCCAGATGGGGATGCACTGCTTAGGGTGCCCTGCTTCCCGGGCGGAAAGCCTGGAAGAGGCTTGCATGGTCCATGGCGTCGATGCAGACGAAATGGTAGAGCGCATCAATAAGTTCCTGGAGAAATAGGCGTGACGGAAAAGAAAATCCCCCGTCTGGATGCCAGGCTTTCCCTGATTGCCCAGTGGGTACGGCCGGGGAAAAGGGTGGCGGATATCGGTTGTGATCACGGCTATCTTTCTGCGGTCTTGGTGGCGTCGGGAAAGTGCCCGCAGGCTCTGGCCTGCGATATCAACGAAGGGCCCCTGCAACGGGCGCGGGAAACCGCGGTCCGGTACGGTGTTACCCGTGGGATGAGGATGATTTTGACCGACGGGCTGGCGGGGCTGGACTCCGAGGATGTCGACGACATTGTGATCGCCGGTATGGGCGGGGATCTTATCGCCCGGATTGTATTGGAAACCCCTTGGTTGCGGACAGGGGATAAGCACCTGGTGCTTTCCCCTATGACCAAGGCTCATGACCTGCGAAAGGCACTGTGTGAGAACGGTTTTTCTATCCACAGGGAGCGGGGGGTCCGGGTAGGAAAGTTCATTTATACTGTCATGGACATTACCTTTACAGGGAAATGCTTTGTCCCGGACAGGATCTATGCTCTCACCGGTGCTCTGCCCTGGGATGATGCTCCTGATTCCCGGGATTATCTGCGCCATCAGGCTAAAATCGCCCAGGACATTGCAGAAAATCTGAAAAACAGTAATACAAATAGTAATAAAATAAAAGAATATAACGAAATTGCGGAGAAAATTCGGAAGATTATCGAAAAAGGGGGAGAAAACCATGACCAAGGTGATGGACATATACCGGTATATTGATGGGTTGGCGCCCTTTTCCCGGCAGGAGAGCTGGGACAATTCCGGCCTGTTGGTTGGGGATCAGGATAAGCCGGTGACGGTGGCCATGGTGGCTCTGGACATTACCGATGCTGTTATCAGCGAGGCGGTGGAGAAAAGAGCAGATCTTCTGATCTCCCATCATCCGGTAATCTTTCATCCCCAGAAGCGGGTGATGGCCGGGGATTTGGTTTACCGGCTCATCCAGGAGGGGGTGACAGCCATCTGTGCCCATACCAATCTGGATGTTGCCCAGCTGGGGGTCAACGACTGTCTTGCCAAGGCCCTAGGCCTTCAGCAGATGGAAATTCTCGAGACCAGCGGCCGGGAAAAGTTTTATAAGATCTGTACCTTTGTACCAGCCCAGCAGGTGGAGCAGGTGCGCAGCGCCATGGCCCGTGCTGGAGCCGGGAGCTTGGGGGAATATACCGATTGCGCCTTCATCAGCGATGGGGAAGGTTCCTTCAAGCCATCTGTCAAGGCATCTCCCTTTATAGGCGAGCCGGGAGAGCTTGCGCGGGTGGAAGAGTTTAAAATCGAGATGATTGTCAGTGAGAAGGATAAGGATAATGTGATCAAGGCCCTCTTGGTTGCTCATCCTTATGAGACGCCGGCCTACGATCTTTTTGAAAACGCCGGGATAGAGGTTCCCTATGGTTTGGGACGGATTGGAATGTTAGAGGAGAACATGGGGGCGGAAGAGTTTTCACTTCATGTCAAAGATGCTTTGGATACGCCCATGGTCCGCTCTAACCGGATCGACAAACAGATTCAGCGGGTAGCTGTCTGCGGAGGCGCAGGAGGCAGTCTGTTACATACCGCGGTGGTTGCCGGCGCGGATGCCCTGGTGACGGGGGATGTGAAGCATGATCTGTGGCTGGAGGCGGACAGGCTGGGGATACTTCTCATCGACGCGGGACACTTTGCCACCGAAAATGTGGTGATTCCCCGGCTGCGGG
Source organism: Zongyangia sp. (assembly GCF_965361945.1). Taxonomy (NCBI): domain Bacteria; kingdom Bacillati; phylum Bacillota; class Clostridia; order Eubacteriales; family Oscillospiraceae; genus Zongyangia; species Zongyangia sp. The sequence goes on from NZ_CBDTOK010000118.1 coordinate 2,985, forward strand.
GCCTTTTGCAGACCCGATTTTCCGATGTGCGTTTTCTCCTGCCACAATCCAACATGGACCCGGTGGTCTACACTTTTTAGGTGGTGAAAATTTTTGGCCCTTGACGCAATTTACTTGAGTTTTCTCAAGGAGGAAATAGAAGATGTGGCGATGGAGGCCCGGGTGGATAAGATTTATCAGCCCTCCCGGGAGGAAATTGTTCTGGTGCTCCGCTTCCGGGGTGGAACGGCGAGACTGCTCCTTTCCGCCTCGGCTGCCAGTCCCCGCATCCATTTTACAAAGATTGATTTAGAAAATCCCAAAGCCCCTCCCATGTTCTGCATGCTGCTGCGAAAGCATCTGGGCTCCGGAAAGCTGATTGGTGTGCGGCAGGACGGCATGGAACGTATCCTGTTTCTCGACTTTGAAACGGTCAATGAAATGGGGGATCTGACCACCATTACCGTCGTCTGTGAGATTATGGGCCGGCATTCTAATATTATCATCACCGATCGGGATGGCAAGATTCTGGATGCTGTCAAACGCATTGATGAGAGCATGTCCTCTGTGCGCCAGGTGCTTCCGGGTATGCACTATACCCTGCCTCCGCAACAGAATAAAAAGAGCCTGCTGCGCCACACGCCGGATGACATCATTGACGGCATGCGGGCCGGCCGGGATGTGGAACTTTCCAAAGCCCTGATGGAACAGATTCAGGGGATTTCCCCCATCATCGCGAGGGAGGCGGCATTCTATGCCACCCGCGGGCTGGATATGACGGTCAGCGAACTCAGGGAGGGGCAGCTGGATCGCCTTCGCTTCTTTTTGGGCCAGCTGGGGGAGACGGTGGAGAAAAGAACGCCCCAGTATACCATGGTGACAGATCTTAAGGGGAAGCCGAAAGACTTTGCCTTTATCCCAGTCCATGAGTATGGAACCAGTATGCTGACCCAGTCATTTGAAAGCCCGTCCCAGCTGCTGGATAGCTTTTACAGCGAACGGGACCGGATTGAGCGGATGAAACAGCGTTCCCACGATCTGCTGAAAATGCTGATGAACACTTCGGAGCGGATCACCCGCAAAATCGCCACCCAGCGGGAAGAACTGCGGGAATGTGAAAATCGGGATATGCTGCGCATCTACGGCGACCTGCTGGCCGCCAGCGCCCATCAGATCCAGAAAGGGCAGACCAAGGCGGTGCTGCAAAACTTTTATGAGGACGGGTGTCCTTTGGTGGAAATCCCACTGGATCCCATGCGCACCCCCATCCAAAATTCCCAGCATTATTACACCGAATACCGTAAGGCGGCCACCGCCCAGGAGAAGCTGGGAGAGCTTATCACCAAAGGGGAAGAGGAGCTGGTCTACATTGAATCGGTCTTCGATTTGGTGACCCGCACTACAGGGGAAAGCGAACTTTCTGCTATCCGGGAGGAACTGTCCTCGCAAGGATATATCCGCCACGATCGAAGAAGAGGGAAGAAGCCGGAGAAACTTTCTCCCCTGCGGTACTGTTCTTCTGACGGATTTACCATCCTGTGCGGACGCAATAACATCCAGAACGACCGGCTTACCCTCAAGGACAGCCGAAACTTTGACGTCTGGTTTCACACCCAAAAGATTCCTGGCTCCCATACGGTGATTCTCACGGAGGGAAGGGAGGTTCCCAACCGGACGCTGGAGGAGGCGGCAGTGATTGCCGCTTACAACAGCAAGGCCAGGGATTCGGCCAAGGTGCCGGTGGATTACACCCTGATTAAGAATGTGAAAAAGGTGCCGGGGGCAAAACCGGGGATGGTGATCTACGAAAACTTCCAGACGGCGGTGGTGGATCCAGACGCCGCTTTGGTGGAAAGGCTGAGGGTGTCTAAATAGGAAAGTAGAGACAAAAGATTGGAATATAGAAATAGATTAATGAAATAAAAACTGCCCGGAGGGAAATTCCCCCGGGCAGTTTTGCATTTTACCCTGCAATTTGAGCCACTTACCGGAAAAGGGATGACACCACGGACAAAAGCGGGTAAGATAAAGGCGAGAGGAGGCGGACCATGAAAACGGAGATCAAACTGGAACCGGGATGTCAGGAACCCTGGGCCGAGATACACACGGCAGAGGTAACCGATGAGATTCAAAATGCGGTAAGGTGGCTTTCCGGCGACAAAGAAAGAACACTCAACGGCGAAAGGGAGAGACGCATCTTTCCGTTGCGCCGGGAGAAGTTGGAACTAATCCGGGTGGAAAGGGAAAGAACCATGGCTTATACCCAGCAGGGGGAATGCTATGAAATCCGGCGCCGGCTTTATGAGCTAGAGGAAATACTCTCTCCTGAATTTCTGCGCATCTCCAAAGGGGCTTTGGTTAATCTGGCATACATTCAGTGTGTGGAACCCACCTTGGGAGGGCTGATGCAGCTGGTTACCCAAGGAGGACAGAGAGAATGTATTTCACGAAAATTTCTGCCCGCCTTCAAAAAGGCGTTAGGACTGGGAGGGAAAATGCGATGAAGAAATGGGTGCAAAGACTGTTGGTTGGTGTTGCTCTGGGTTCGTTTTTATTCAATCTGACCATGCTGGCTTTTCTGGTCATCGCTTCGGAAGAAGTATTACAGATAGTTTTCGCACAGTATGCGGAAAACTTTCTGGCCTCACTTTTCATCGGCATAGTCTTCAGTATTATGTCCTTTGTCTATGACAAAGATGGCTGGAGCATGCCGATACAGATCCTTGTGCATATGGGTACGGGTATGCTGGCTTATGTTTGTGTAGCTTTTTTCATGGGCTGGATTTCGACTCAGCTCCACTATGCTGCTCTTTCTGTTGGAATCGCATTGGGAATTGCCGGGCTGATCTGGCTGGGCTTTTATCTTTATAACCGAGCCCAGTGCAGAAGGCTTAATGAGGTCCTCCAACAAAAAAATAATGTATAAAAAACAGGAGGCCATGCAAGGATGGCCTCCTATTTTTTTATATGCTATTTACTGTGTTTTTCTTCGATAGCGGTAATCATGTCCACACGACGCTGGTGGCGTTCGCCCAAGAACTCAGCGTCCAACCACTGTTCTACAATCATCTTGGCCAGTTCAGAGCCTACCACACGGGCGCCAAAGGCCAGAATGTTGGTGTTGTTGTGCTCCTTGGAGAGCTTGGCGGTGTAGGGCTCACTGCAAACCACAGCCCGGATCCCGGGTACCTTATTGGCCGCCAGGGAGATCCCTACGCCGGTACCGCAGATGAGGATACCCCGGTCGCATTCGCCGGAAACTACGGCGTTTGCTACTGCTTCTCCGTAAACAGGATAGTCACAGCTATCGTGGGTATAGGTGCCGAAATCCTTGCACTCATACCCCTTGCTTTTGACAAATTCCATGATTTCTTTTTTTAGTTCCACTGCAACATGGTCGCTTCCAAATGCGATCATAGCAATGCCTCCTTTTTATAGTAATGAGAATATAAAACAAACTTAGTCTTTCGTACGGCGGGAAATGATCCGCCTCGCGCAGAGGGCGCCGCCGATGACGCCGCTTTGCTGGGCGCCTTTCGAAAAGCGGATATCCAGGTTGGAAGCTGGATAAGGCTTACGGGTTCGATCCTTGATACACTCGACGAAATATTCCTGAGGAAAGCCCTCCATGGCGACTACCCCGCCCCCAATGACCGCGTAGTCAGGGTCGAGAAGGGTCAGCTCGGTGGCAATGGGGATTGCCAATGTAGCCACATACTGCCGCAAAACCTCGCTTGCCCCGTGATTGACAAAGAGCTTGGAGAATTCCTCTTCTGGAAAGTGCTGAGCGGCAATAGCATTCAGGCCCATGCCGGAACAGATGGTCTCCGCACAGCCTAGATTCCCGCAATTGCACCGCTTGTCCAGCCCATAAAGAGGAATATGCCCTAACTCGCCGGTAGCACCGTTTTTCCCAGTATAGAAGTCACCGTTGAGATAAAGCGCGTTGCCAAAACCGGTGCCCACATAAAAGCCCAGGATACTCTTAGAAGGATCCAGCTGTAGCTGGTGAATGTCGTAAAGCAACAGAAGGTTGACATCCTTTTCAATATAGACGGGCAGCCCCAGCGCTTTTCGAAGAGGATGGGCCACATCCATATTGTTAAATCCAGCAAGATTAGGGGTATTATAAAGGGTGGTACGATCCTTGGATACCGAGGAAGGAAAGCCGACGACAACCGCTTCAATCTGTTCCTTTTGGGTATGAGCGGAGATATAATTGTCAATTTCCTGGGCCAGATTTGCTATGCCATCCCCACCAGTCAAAATAGAACTGGATTTTTTTTCAAAATGGTCGATAGAGAGGTCGGATTTTACCAATCCCAGACGGAAATTCGTACCGCCGATGTCTATGCCCAATACATAGGACTGATCTGCCATCGAGAGAGCCACCGTCCTTTCTCTGTTATTGGATTGCCTTTTGATAAGCCTGTACCATTTTATCCCAGGCTTCGGAGAGATCTTGGCTCTTGCCAAACAGGCTGGTTGACCCCATGACCATGGCATCAGCGCCTGCTTCCGTCAGCGCTTTGTAGGTGGCCTCGTTGCAGCCGCCGTCAGATTGAATTAGGAAGTTCAGACCATATTTTTCCCGCAGTGCTTTGGCCTCCCGGATCTTCTCGATCATCTCCCAGATAAAGGGCTGAGCCGCAAACCCTGGGTCCACTGTCATAATGGTCAACATGTCAATCTGGGAAAGATAGTGCTGGATGGCACTCAATGGGGTTTCTGGATTGAGAACGACCCCCGCCTTACAACCGCCTTCCTTAATTTTTGAGATAAGACGGAAAGCCTGGCCTCCCAGAGTCTCGGCGTGAGGACAAATATAGGTAGCGCCGGCTTTGATAAGAATGTCCACATAATCCTGGGGACGATCTACCATCAGGTGGCAGTCGATGGGGACACGGGAAATACTGTGGATGGCGGCCACTTGGGACGGACACATGGCAAGATTAGGAACAAAGTGGCCATCCATGATGTCCACATGATAAAGATCAGCCTTTTTATCGATGGAAAGGATGCCGTTTCTGATATCCAGAGCATCCATGCACATGAGAGAGGGAGAGAATTTCATAAAAGGGAAACACTCCTTTTGACTAAAGCTATGTATCAATTGATTTTAGATAATTTATGCCTGGGCGAAATCGCTGAGGGGGGTAAGATCTAGTTGGGTGAAGCCGGTGCCAATGACCTCCAAAAGCTTGCGGGCCATGGCTTTGCAGCCACCGGGTGAATTGGACTCTATGTTAATGGGGATCAGGGGATCATGAAGGGACATCCGGACAAGCATCCAACCATTGCCATCTTCCTTGCCGAAGTTGACACGGATGCCTTCATAATTAACTGGGGCTACCTGCCAGTCGGCATGGCTGTCGGCGTAAGCTTTCACAGTTTCCAGCACCATTTTTCCGTAGACCGAGAAATCCTCTGCCAGAATTTTGATCCGGATTTCTTCACTTTCCAGGGGATGGCGTAGATCAGAGATCAGGCTATCGATTGATTTGCCTTCCTGGGCCATCTGAGCGGCTTTAATTAAAATTTTAGCGGTAAGAAAAGCGCCGTCATCCAAAAAATAGTTTTCTTTCAGGGCGGCATGTCCCGAGGTTTCAATGGCCAATTGGCAATCCACGCCGGTATCGTTAAGACGGATAGCCTCATTGATTACATTGCGGTAACCCCGCTTGAACCGATGATGGACACAACCACATTTTTTCTCGATAAAATCTGTTAATTCATCTGAGGTGACAGAATCGGTCACAATAGTTGTTCCTGGGTGACTTTCCGAAATAATGGAGGTGACCAGGGCGATAATAGCATTGCGGTTAATTTCACGTCCATTTTTATCCACAGCGGAACTTCTATCCACGTCAGTGTCAAAGATAATACCCAAATCCGCCTTGTATTTGCGGACAGCCGCCGATATAGATTGCATTGCCTCTTCGTTTTCCGGGTTGGGAATGTGGTTGGGGAAAGTTCCATCCGGTTCCAAGAACTGGCTCCCAGTGGTATCGGCGCCCAGAGGTTTCAAAACTTTCTCTACAAAAAATCCACCAGCTCCGTTGCCAGCGTCTACAAGGATCTTCAAGCCGGCCAAAGGCTGTTCATAATGCTCTCGGATTTTGGCACCTTTGCGGATGGTGTGTACCAGAAAATCAGAATACACACCGATCAGGTCAGCCTCCTGCAGGGAACCTCCGCCAGGTTCAGCAATTTCGCCGTTTGCAAAGGTGATGACGGCAGAGATATCGGTTTTATCCAATCCACCTTTTTTGGTGAAAAACTTCATGCCATTGCGGTTATAGGGCAGATGGCTTGCTGTAATCATAATGGCACCATCGCAGTCAAACTGAGGAAAGACAGTCGACATAAACATAGATGGGGTGGAAGCCAATCCACAGTCAAATACATGGCAACCCATTTTGATCAAAGCATCACAAGCAGCTTTTTTTAACGCCGGAGAAGAAATGCGGGAATCATGTCCCACAGCAATGGTCAGTGGCATTTTGGCGCGCTGTCCCAGCCAAAGAGCAAATGCCTTGGCAAGCAAAAATACAGTGGAGTCGGTAAGGTTCACCTTTTCACCGGCTACTCCGTCGACGGCAATCCCTCGGATATCGCTTCCGTTTTGCAGCTTTCTTAAATCCATACCCATGCTGACGTCTCCTTATCTTTATTTTTATCAGTGTAGATTATAAAATAACACTACGACACGGAAAGTGAGTTTGCTGAGGCTTTCCGTTATTTAAAAATTATACCACGCATGATAGGAAAGAGGCAATGATTTATGAGAAATAATGAATCTCTTAATAATTCATATTATGGTGAGGAAAAACTTGGAAAAATATTTCAGCATTGCTCCACGTATCAACAGCTTGTCTTGCAGACAGAAAAGAGCCAACCGATTTAAAATAAAATCGGTTGGCTCTTTTTTATGGGTAATAAAAATATTGCGATAAAGGAAATACCAGTTTAGAAAATCCAGTAATCACGGGCTTTTTCTGGCCTCTGAAATCATTCCCATTCGCTCCTGCCATAAGTTCTCTAAACAGATTTGCTTATGGGATTTAGCTCAGGGTATCGGCATTATTTTCATTATTCAGATAGTAGAGGCTATCTGATTTTTTGTTGCCATGATGTTGCCAGCAGTAGAGGTCATCACCTCCACCTCGTGACGCAATTATACCATATCGTGCATCTTCCAGCAATTATATATCTGCTTTGCTCACCATAGAATCAATTTGCACAATTTGGCTGTCAGCCAAGTCTCAAGGTCTGCAAATATTCTTCAAATCTTTCCTTGGAATATGTATGAATGTTTCTATAATATATCCTTTCATACCGTTCCAAATCAAAGCAAATAAACTCTTTTTTTGCTTTCTCCATAAAGTGATTAGCTATAGAAACCCTTGATGGTGTTTCTTGCAATTGCCCTTTTTGAACTTGTCTAGGTAAAGGATTTTTCTCAAGGTTATAAACCACAACAAAATCAATATTTCCACGAGAAAAAGCCAAATCTTCCCCAATGATTTCAAGAAAAATTAACAAGCTATCTCGTGCTTTATCTTTAATTTCTCGGTTGTTAACCTTCCCATTTTTAAATTCAACAAATAGTATTCCGTTTTCAAAAGGGACAATAGCATCGACCGATGTTACAACTTCTTCAGAAAGTCCAAAGCCATTTGCATAATGCCTCTTAACCAAATCAAAATTCACAACTTCCGTTTCTGAAGATGTCATGTATTGGATGTCATTTGGGTCGCTAGTATCTTTTGAGGTTTCTCTAAGCGATTTTCTATTATCCAAGAGAATCGGGTATAATTCTAAATTAATCATAGCTGACCTCTTTCATTTTCTAAATCTTGCAGCGGTCTAGCTAATTTACTATAAATAGCCTCAATATTATTTGTGACATCTTCGATGTTAGAAACTTCAGCATTTGAAGAAGCTAAATAGTACTTGCACTTGTCGTCTATGCCGTGTTTTACCGCGTAAACTTCTATGGCATTTAAAAAATATGGGCTATGCGTATTCAACAGGACGTGGATACCAAATTCCTTATGAATCAATACGATCAATTCCGCAAATACAAGTTGCCATTCTGGATGAAGGTGAATCTCTGGCTCATCCAAAATAATAGTCCCACCTTCTTCAATAGCTCCATTCATTAACAATGTTTTCAAAATCAGAAAGGTTTTAAATCCTGTGGAGATATTGGACAAGGCTATGGGTGCATCATACTTTGCAGAGGTATAAAAATAACCATCTTCTTGCTTTGTAAGATTTCCTTCGCATATATGGTTTAAAATATCAAAAATTTGCTCTAATTTTTCAGACACGATCATCTCTTCAATCACATTGCTTACAATGGATCTATTGCGTTTTTGTGTAAGCATCTCTATCAATTTAGTCCTATGATTTTCGGAGCGAATAAATCTGAAGGGCAAATCATTTGCCAATTCATCAATAACAAAAGGATCTTCAAGATAGGCCAAGTTGCTGTAGATATCAATAGCAGATTTAATATTGATAGCTTCGTTATTTACTACCTCAACATTTATACACTTTTCGCCATGAAATTCCAACACCATCGAACTCGACAAGTCTTGAGCGTTCACATGGCTTATTTGCATATTAAATTCTGACTGCAAAATGTTTTTTAAAACATTAGCTTTAATAGTATTATCTTCTAGTTTCAAATACGAAAAAACCTTGCTAAAAATTGCATCTATACTATCTTCTGCACCATTTTCTATGCCAATATCATAAACTTCGTTATTTTTATATATTCCCTCCAGAACTTTTCTCAGTTCATCTGTAGAGTCAATGTACCTTGTTCGATTTTTGCAAATTTCCTCTGCAATCCTCCTAAGGCCATTGGGGGCCATGGGGATATTAGCACGTCTTTTTCTAAATGGAGCAGAAATAGCTCGATAGATCGATAGGCTCCGTTCCTCAACTATTTTATCATTAATGTTATGAAAAGCAGTAAATAAACAGTATAGTGCTTTTCCAACTGTGCTTTTACCGGTATTGTTTTCACCGGCAATTACTGTGATACCGTTGATCTCAACTGAAGCTGTCCCTATTTTGCCAATGTTTTTCAAAGTTAGCTTCATTGTGTGTCCTCCTCTATCGCTGGTGCTATACCAGCTTTAATTCGTCTAGGCGATATCCCATAGCCTCCATTGACACTTGAAAGCAGTCACTCAGATATCGCTGCAATTGATGCTGCTGTTCCAGCTGCTGATCTTCCAGGAAAAGCGTTGTCTGCTTCGAGCAATCATTAAAAAACTCTGTCCGCTTTCGTTTGACCAGATTTTCCGGCATCAGGAGGCAAGCTGCAAAATAGTCTGCTTCTTTTTCCTGTTCCGGCTTATTTTTTCCAAAAACGCTATCACTATCACAGATAATAGCGCCGTTTTGTAATGGGTGTCCTAAGTAATGATGACCCAACTCATGGGCAATGGTAAAGTGTTTGCGAGATGTTCGAAGATTGGCATTGACAAAGATGATTTTTGTCTGGTTCACCACCATATATACGCCGCAGAACTCTTCATCATCCTCGTCTCGTTCCTCGAATATGATCCCCCGCTGTTTCATTATAACAGGAATCAAC
>NZ_CBDTOK010000119.1:0-5201 GCF_965361945.1 Zongyangia sp.
CGTGAATCCGGATACACCGGAGGAAAAGAGGTTTCTCAAAGGCGCGGATATGCGACTGAAAAAGGGAAGTATCGTACGCCTTTACACAGGTGGCGGCGGCGGTTACGGAGATCCTAAAGAGAGAAGCCGCGAAGCGGTGGAAAGAGATATTGAAAACGGATATATATCTTTGGAACGGGCCCGTACAGTCTACGGCTGGAATCCATAAAACGCATAAGAGCAGGGGTGAAACTTTCACCCCTGCTCTTATTAATAGGATCTTTTGTTCCATAGGGCAAGCATTGACCGGCAGATTTCCTCACCTTACGGCCTGTGGAAGAAGATGCGACATAACGGCCATCAATGAAAGCCGCCTTTTCGTGACCGTAATTTTATTTTATACACAATTCCCGTGCTGACGGGTACCCGCCAAGGGACGCAGCGTGGAGGACGGCGTTCTTAATTGCCCTAGCCATGACGGTAGCGGCCAGAGTCCCCACCACATCCAAGTCTGCCTGAATATTCCCTACCGACATAGCATAGATACTGTCACCGTCGGCGGTCGTGTGGACAGGACGGATGGCCCGGGCGAAGCCATTGTGAGCCATGGCGGCCACCTTTTTCATCTGCACTTTATCAAACTTTCCATTGGTGATGATTGCGCCAATGGTGGTGTTCCCAGTAAATACGTTGCGGATACCGGCGTAGGCGTCATAAAATTGGAATTCAGTATTCCGAAAGGCGTCCTTTTTTTCATTAAGAAGTCCGGCCAACTGCTGACCGTTGTCGCAATCGAAAATATCCCCTAGGGCATTGACGGCTACAATCGCGCCTACCTTTAGCTCTCCAATCTGGACAGCATAGCTGCCAAGACCGGACTTCATGGCATAATCAGTACCTAGGTACTTGCCTACCGTAGCACCGGTTCCGGCCCCTATATTGCCCATGGCGTCTTGGAAGCGGGTGGCGGCATCGAGACAAGCATTATAACCCATAGAAGGGCCAGGCCGAACGCCAGGATCACCGATATTGAGATCAAATAGGCAGGAGGCACAGACCAACGGGACTACGGTAGGTCCCACCGGAAAGCCGATGCCCTTTTCCTCTAGGTATTGCATCACCCCGGCAGCGGCATCCAATCCAAAAGCACTGCCGCCGCTGAGAAGTATTCCATGGATTCCCTGGCAACTGGCTACAGGAGAAAGAAGCTCCGTTTCCCGGGACGCAGGGCCTCCTCCCCGCACATCAAGACCGGTGGGAGCGCCCTTTTCGCAGAGGATAACGGTACACCCGGTGATCCCCGCAAGGTCTTGGGCATGACCGACCTTTATGTTTTCAATGTCAGAAAGTGAAATTTCCCGTAAAGGCATCGATGATCCGCTCCTTTCAGCACATACGTTTTTATCAGAAAATTAAGACATCCCCTGCATAAACCAAAGGACTCTCCAATTTCTCTGGAAAGCCCTTGATTTTGCATTTACTTGAAGAAATAGCCGATGAGCATGAGGATGACAATGCAGAGAAGGCAGTAGAGGAGAATCTTTAAGGTGGATTGGTTTTTTCTATCCCATTTTGGGAATAGACCGCCGATGGGGGTGACAGCTTTCATCTCCTCCTCTGTGGGCTGGGAGGGGTTCTGAGCTGCTTCCTCTTGCTCCAGCTGTTCGTCCGCTTGGATTTCTGGAGCTTGCTCTTTTTCCTGCCCATCTAGGTTTTGCTTGTTTTCTTCCATATCATTTTCCTTTCTTAATCCTTATCTTCCATGGGATAGCGCAATCCCCACTCTTTCCGGCAGGTATCGAGAAGTTCCATCATCTGTAGGGTATGGCTCCAGGGCAGGATGTCACTTTGAATCCTACCTTCCCTCAGGCACTGCATAACTTCCATCGCCTCGTATTCGTAACCGTTTTTCATAAAGGGAAGGTGGATTTCATAGGGTTCTCCCTCATAAGGCGTAATATAGGCGGTTTCTGCATGCCAAAATTCAGGGATATCAATCTGGGCCTTGGTGCCGATCATCTGGGCATCGTTGGGAATCTCTACGGTGACGGCGCTTTGCAGGCTGGCAATACCGCCTGATGGGTAGTGGGCCAAAATAGCGTTTTGCTCGTCCACACCGGTAGAACCAATCTGGGCACAGCTATGCAGGGAGGAGGGGACGGTACCAAAGATCATATCCGCATAGGAAAGGGTGTAGATGCCCACATCCAATAGCGCTCCGCCTGCAAGTTTCGGATTGAGAAGCCGCCCTTCCGGTCCTAACTCCTCCTGAAAGCCGAAGGCAATGCGGGCGGTGCGGATCTCTCCGAATTCCCCCTGATTGATCCGCCGGATGATTTCAGATGCCAGCGGCTGAAAACGTGTCCAAAAGGCCTCCATGACAAAGAGATTTTTCTGCCGGGCCAGGTCAAAAACCTTGGCCGCCTGGGATGCATTGACTGCAAAGGGCTTTTCGCAGAGAACCGGTTTGTTGTGGGATAGGCACAAAAGGGCGTTTTCCATATGCAGGGTGTGGGGTGTAGCAATGTAGATGACGTCTACATCCGGATCGTTGGCCAGGGCTTCATAGCTGGCGTAAGCCTTGGGAATGGAAAACTGTTGTGCAAATCGGTCGGCACTTTCCTGAGAGCGGGATCCAACAGCATAAATTTCAGCATCGGCAATTGAGGTCAATCCAGTACAGAATTTTTTTGCAATGGTTCCGGTACCCAGAATGCCCCATTTTATGGTTTCTTTCATAGGAACACTCCTTTACTCCTCAAAGGGATATTTGAAATTCCAGGAATAACGGCAGGAATCCATGATTTCCATTAGTTTGACCGTTTCGTCCAGCGGCATAATGTCGCTCTGGGTTTTACCGGCCCGCAAGCACTCCATAACCTCCATCGCCTCGTATTCATAGCCATTTTTGATAAAGGGCATCTGGAGATGAATGGGATCGGCTCCTTCAGGATAGATGGTCGCCTCCTCTGCGCCCCAGAAGTGGGGAATGTGAACATACCCTTTGGAACCGTAAATATAAGCGTCATCACTGCCTTTGGTGCGCAGAGCTGCGGCAAGAATCGCAATCGCATTGTTAGGGTATTTGAGGAGGATCGCGGTCTGGTCATCCACATTGGTATGGCCCATGCTGGCCACTGAATGAACTTCGCTGGGGTCAGCACCCAAAAAGCGGGCGGTATAAGAGAGAACGTAGATCCCCAGATCCAGCATGGTACCGCCAGCCAGGTTGATGTTGTAGATGCGGTGTTCATCAGGCCAATCCTCAACTTTGACAAAATCTACCTTCATCATTTTAATGTCACCGATGAGATGATCTTCATTGACCAGCCGGTATACCTCACGGTTGACCGGTTGAAAGCGGGGCCAGAAAGCCTCCATGACAAAGAGATTTTTCTCCTCGGCCAGCGCCTTGATTTCCCTGGCCTGTTTGGCGTTGACTGTAAAAGCCTTTTCATTGAGAACCGCCTTGCCATGTTGTAAACAAAGCAGGGCATTTTCGTAATGGAGCCGATGGGGTGTGGCGATGTAGATGACATCTACATCCGGGTCACTGGCAAGAGCTTCATAAGTAGGGTATGCCTTAGGAATAGAAAACCGTTTGGCAAATTGGTCGGCAGTTTCCTGAGTGCGGGAGCCGACAGCATAAATTTCAGCATCCTCACAGGCGGTGAGGGCGGTGCAGAATTTATCGGCAATCCAGCCTGTCCCTAAAATACCCCATTTAATTTTCCTATTGGTATGCATATCTCATCCTGCCTTTCATCGTCATTTGGGTTGTGCGGATAGAGTCAATTGATCTTTATTCCCATTATAGCATAGTTACAGATGTTTGTTTGCCTAAAAAAACAGCCGTATTTTCGGCTGTTTTTTTAGCGCATCGGGGGAAGCGAAGCGAAACCCCGGCGCATGGAGAAGGATTTGCGGAGCAAAGCCGCAGCCGTATTTTCGGCTGTTTTTTTAGCGCATCGGGGGAAGCGGAGCGGAACCCCGGCGCATGGAGAAGGATTTGCGAAGCAAAGCCGCAGCCGTATTTTCGATTGACTGTTAGCTGGAAAAAACGAGGTAAATTTGTAAGTAAAACTTCATAAACTTTTAAGGGCTGTGCTCTTGTTTTCGAGGAATATTTCCCCTATACTTATTTTTAGAAATGACCAAATAGCCTGGTTTGTCATGCGATTTGCAGTACTAGGCCTTTTGGAGAATGGAGAAAAACAGATGAGAAGAAATTTAGGAGCAATCACCATAGGCGCTCTGCTGATTGTCTTTGGCATTGGATGGCTGGGCAACGCATTTGACTTGTGGCAATTCAGCATCTTCGACGGTTGGTGGACCTTGCTGTTGATCCTGCCAGGAACGGCAATGCTCTTCTGTAAGGGCCAGAGAAATACCGGCGCATTGCTGTTGGTCTTAGGAATTGTGTTTCTTTTGGCAGAATTGGGTTTGATTCATGGACGGTACATATGGCCCATCCTTGTTTCTTGTGGCTTAATTTATGCCGGCGGCGCCATCATTTATCATGCTGTTACCCGGAAAAACAATGAACAAACCTACTATGGCCAGTATTCCTACGGCCAATACCAGTATCCTCCCAATCAAGAGAGAGAAAATGTAGCACAACAAGCTGCTGGGAAAAACGATTCACAGCAGACATCGCAGGAAGATGAAAACTACTACCGCTATCGGCAAGCACAGGCCCAAAATTTCCGAGCTAAGCACCCCAATGCTGCGCAAGACTTCAGCAAATATCCCAGTTATACGGCGGCCTTTTCTGGCCAGGACACCATCTGTTTGACTGATGATCTCATGGGGCTTTCTGGAGTGGCAATTTTTGGCGGCATTGATACGGATCTGAGTCAGGCCAAGGTCAACAAAAACATCGAAATACGTCTGACCGCTGTTTTTGGCGGCATCGATTTGGTAGCGCCGCCTAGGGTCAATATTGTAGCCAACGGCGTTCCCCTTTTTGGCGGTTTTGACAACCGAGCATCTGCTCCTTATAATCCCAATTGGCCGACAGTGCATATCCGTTATGTGGCGATCTTTGGAGGAATAGATATTTATTAGTTTAATCAATGTATAATAAATCGGAGGGGTTGAAACCCCTCCGATTTTTATTATGCTTTAGCAAAGAAGCCCCAGCGGTAAGTCGCTGGGGCTTCAAAAACCGCCGGCTATGTCGGTGGGAGTTTAGAGCTTAAGCAAGAAGCAACGTCCAAGCT
>NZ_CBDTOK010000120.1:0-5518 GCF_965361945.1 Zongyangia sp.
GTGTAAAGGCGTACGATACTTCCCTTTTTCAGTCGCATATCCGCGCCTTTGAGAAACCTCTTTTCCTCCGGTGTATCCGGATTCACGACCACAATGGGAGGCGCGGCATCGCCGCCGCCCAGTAAGCCCCAGGCGGGGGTAACCGAACGCTCAAACCAGGTGCCAATGGCGCAGTCATCAGTTTCAACCTGATACTGGCGGATGACGCCGCAGCCGCCACGGTACTTTCCAGCTCCTTCCGAGTCCTGCCGGATCTTGTAACACTGAACCTCCAACGGATAAGTATGCTCCACAAATTCAACCGGAAGATTCTTAAAGTCGCCATTGACCATATTGATCAGCGCCGATTCCCCGTCGCCTCCCTGGAATCCTCCCCAACCGCCAACGGTAGCCTCACAGGAGGTGAAGAACTGACCGTCCCGGCGGGGATTGGTTCCATAGAAAAAGATGACCATGGAATCCCCGTAATGAGCGCCTGCCGCTTTATCAGGGACTACTTCTGCCAAAGCTTTGATGACCAGATCAATGAGGAGCCCCAAGGAAGAAAAATACCACTGGCAAGGCGCAGGCTCCTCTGCCGCGAAAATAGAACCAGGCGGTACAATGACATCTAGATTTCTAAAATTTCCTCCGCAAATTGGGGCATCTGGATTGACAAGCTCCTTAAACGCTACCCGGGCCGCCGCAATGGTCTGGGCAAAGCCACAGTTAACCGCCCCCTTGGTCGCTTTGTTGGAGCCAGTCAGATCAATGGTCATATTATCGCCATCTACGATGACCTTGCAGCAGACCTTTACATGATGTTCCAGATCATAGTTGTCATTATCCAGACACCCTTCCGCATAGTAGGTGCCATCAGGCAGTGTTTTGACAAATTCCCTATCCAACTGCTCGGCCTGACGGAAAATTTCCCTGGTAGCTTCTCTCACAACATCTAGGCCAAAGCGCTCAATAATCTCTACAAAGCGTTTCTCTCCAGTACGGCTGGCTGCGATCTGAGCGCCGATGTCTCCCTTCATCGCCGCATGGAAACGACTATTCAAGGCAATCAGATTGAGCACATCCTCCCGTAGTACTCCTTGATCAATCAGCTTGACCGGCGGCATACGGATACCCTCCTGATAGATATCCGTGGAATCAATGCAAGCTCCCGGCACCTTTGCTCCTACATCCAGCATAGCGGCGCGGGTAGCAGTAAATCCTACCAATTCTCCCTGATAAAAGATCGGGGACACAGTGGTAAAATCACCTACGTGGGTTCCCTGCATATAGGAATCATTCATGATATATAGATCGCCTTCCCGATGGGATTCGATACCAACGGTATCATTGAGGATCTTTATACAGATATCCAGATTCCCAAGAAAGATGGGGAGTCCCGCCGACTGTCCCAGCATTTGTCCATCCACGTCGAAGATACCCACGGAGCAGTCCTTCATCTCATATATCAAAGGGCTGAAGGCGCTGCGGGCCAGACTATTGTTCATTTCATGGGCCGCCGAGTTCAGCGCATTGCGCACAATCTCGACAACAATAGGGCTGACTTTATTGCTCATGATTCTCAATCTCCTTTGCTCTCATTTTTGGGGTGGAGCCTAACGCAGTCCAGAAAGGCGCTCTGGTTCTAACAATGAAACAGCATAGTCCACTTCCTCCTCGGTGTTCCAGCAGTGTATACAGTATCGAACAACACCCTCGATTCCAAAAAGCCGCAGTACACCGGGGCTGTAAAAGCTATGGGCCATAATTCCCACATTGTGATCGTTTATATACCGCCCCAATGCGGCAAAGGGAATCCCTTCAGCCTGAAAGCCGATCATCCCTCCCCGGTCTGCTGCACGGTGCGAACCGTAGATATTGATTCCTGGGATCTGCCGCATCTTCTGGATCATCCGATCTAAAAGCATGTCAATCCTTTTTTTGACTGGGGAAACGCCACCGATTTCTTCCAGATACTCCACTGCCCTACCTAATCCAAAGGCGGCAGGGAAGTTAACCTCTCCGAAGTTCATACGCTGGATACCTGTGTGGGGGATGAAATGGTTTTTACTCCAATCCCAGTCTTGCGGGCGCCAATCCCAAGTGCCATTGTTCCAGGTCGCAAATACCGGCTCAATTTCTTCCACCTTGGATGTCCGGGCGTACAGAAACGCCGATCCCGCAGGGCCCCGTAGGTATTTACGGCCCGACACCGCCAGAAAATCACATCCGATTTCATCCACATTGATCGGTATGATCCCCGCTGTATTGGCCGCATCCAGCATATAAAGGACATCCGCCTTCCGGCAAATCTTCCCCACGGCTTCGGCCGGCTGCACCATTCCCAAATTATTGGCCATATGGCATAGGGAGACCATTTTTGTCCTTTTGTCAATGAGATGCTCCAGCGCGTTTAGGTCAATGAGGCCGGGAAGCTTCGCAGGAATAAAACGCACTTCAATTCCGTCAATCTCCTTGCGCCGCAAAAAGGGAGCAACGTTGCTGATGAAACTCATCTCATCCACAATCACATTATCACCGGGAGACAGCCGAAGCCCCGCTGCTACCATACCAATGGCCTGGCTTCCGTTGGGTGTAAAGACAACTTCCCCTTCCCCCGCTCCGATAAGGCGGGCAACACTGCGTTTTGCCCGGATAAAACGTTCCTCTGTCAATTCCTGGGCTCTAGCGCTGGTGGAGCCATAACGGACAGCAATATCAAAATACTCCTGCGTAGCTTCTATCACCTGCCGTGGGGGCACGGAGGTAGAAACATGGTTGAGATAAATATTTTCGCAAGGTGTATCATTCCGAAGTTTTTTTATATCCATAACATGCCTCTGTTTTATCCGCTAGAAAGCGGTGGAAATGACATATTTCTTTGAAGTTCAGCGAACTCTCGGAAAAATAAGCTTATAATTAGATCGTTGTCTTCGCTTTTCCTTCTTTTCCGCCAAAAATCGTGTGGCCTTTGACCGAAATGATAAAAGCAACCAGGGTAATAGCTCCACCGATCACTGCCACTACATCACAGGCCGGCGATGGAAGGATAAAGGGGGCAATAAAGCTAATAAAAACACCGCCTAATACGCCAAACAGAAAGATTTTATTTTCGCCAGTGAGTACAATTTTACCATTCTTCCAAGCTTCCGGCGTGTACTTGCAGGGCTTTACTTTTGCTTGGATGATCATCCCTATATAGTAAAGAATTCCGGCGATAAACATGGAGGTAAACGCTGAGTAGCCGATAGGGATGAAGGTAGCCGCCGCACAGGCAATAATCATAGCGACCAGAGCGATCCAGTTAATACCGGAATGATCCTCCCACTTTCTCTGGCGGATCAGATAATGATCGATGGCCAGGATAATGCCGATGGGTGCAAAAAGGATGGCAATAGACTGTAAGAAGGTGTCCAGCCAGGTTAAGATACCGGTAAGGGCCAGGACAGTACCGATAGCTGACGTGCCAATGGTAGCCCACATCTTCCCTTTCGCGGATTTAATATTAAACATATTTGCTACAGCTAAACCGCAGGAGTAGGCGGCAACCACCATGGTGGTCATCTGGGCGATTAATACGCAAAGCAGTGCCAAAGCGCCCATATGTAATTCATTAGACATAATCGCAATAATGTCCCATGTGCCAGAAGTGGTAGAGAGGATGATACCAATGCCATAAATGCAGAAACAGACGGGGATATTACCGACAAATGGCGCCAGAACACTATCCGGCATGATTTTCGGATCACTTCTGGAGTAATCAGAGAACATAAGCCACTGGCAAGCAGAGCAGCCCAGGAGAAGAACAATTGCAGAAGTGATAGACATGGGGCTAGTTGGTTCACTTTCAATGAGAGCTTTAAGGCCAGGGCCAAAGCCTCCCAGGTTCTGAAATACTCGGAAGATGGCATAAGCAAAGACAATCAGCACTAGGGGTACCAAGACTTTGCTGATTTTGGCGATGATTTTCTGGCCCTTGAGGGCGGGGATCACAAAAATCAAGCCAATGAAAATCATAACAATGGCATAGATCCAAAATTCGCCGGGTCGGTATGATCCACCTGAAACGCCTGTAGGCCAGCGCTGGCGGCTACAGCCACGTGAGAGCCGTACCAACCCATATTCATATAAAGAAGCAAAAAGGAAATCAAGGTGCGGGAGGTGATACTGCCAAAGGCACACCGGGTCAGTTGGGCACTTGGCCGTCCAGTATCGGCGCCGACAGCAGCGTTAATTGTAGTGTAAACCTGGGCCAGAGTTAACCCGACCAGCATAACCACGAAGGCCGTAATAAAATGTAGCCCCTGAGCCAGTGTGGCACCCACAAAAATGATGGGAATATTCAGGTCACAGCCAGCGAAGACCGCAGCTGCATTGGTCCATTTTGTCCTTTTCTCAGCGGGAATCACATCTAGGGCCATATCTTCTGCTACAGCTTTGGACTCTACAGTTCTCATCTCCGTATCTGCCATTTGGGTTCCTCCTTTATTGTTTCATTGTATTAAATACGATTTGTATTTAAGCCCTTTATTCTTTTGTCATAACCATACTTCCCATCTCATTGACTGTCAGCTTCCATTTTGGTGGGACGACGGTAGTCGCTGTCAATTCCACAATGACAGCCGGTCCGTAAATGCAGCACTGTGTATTAAGATCAGAACGATTATAGACTTTTACCGTCTGCTCTCTAAAGTCAAATACACCGGGAAACTCTCGAATGGGGCTGGGGGCTACTTTTTCATTTCCCGCTGGAGATGCCGGTACTTTGTTTGACGCAGCCATAACGCTTAACCTTAAATTGACCATTTCTACAGGGTCGCCAGGAGCGGAATGACCATACAGTCGTTCATGCAAACTGTGGAAATTTCTCTTTGTAATTTCTTTATTAAACACCTGCTCTGACGCGTCATCTACCGGCAGGTTGATAGTAAACTCCTGTCCTACATACCGAAGATCCATAGCTTTATGGAAGGTGGCGTTTTCTGGGGATATCCCTTCTTTTTTCAGAACCCCACATAGTTCTTCATATAATACGTCAAAAATTTGGTCGATAGTTTCACTTGCCACCTCATCCATAGGGGCCATCTGCGTCCGGACTGCATCATGACGAATATCAGCTTGCAGCATTCCCCAAGCGGAAAAACCTCCTGGAACAGCCGGTACCATAACTTCTTCAATCCCCAATTCTTCCGCAATATGTGCTGCGTGCATAGGACCTGCGCCACCAAAGGCCAGCAAAGTAAATTCCCTCGGGTCAATACCACGTCGCACCGTAATTTCTCGAATTGCGTCAGCCATTTTATGGTTAGCGATGGCTAGAATCCCTTCTGCCGCTGTGGGAATATCCATACCAAACTTAGCCGCAAAATTCCCTACAGCTTTTCGGGCAGCCTCTACATCCAGTCTCATTCTTCCATCCAAAAAATGGTCTGGATCTATACGGCCTAGCACCAGATTGGCATCGGTAATGGTGGGCTGTGTTCCACCCTGCCCATAGCATGCTGGCCCAGGTTTGGCCCCGGCACTTTGAGGACCAACG
>NZ_CBDTOK010000121.1:0-4471 GCF_965361945.1 Zongyangia sp.
AAGAAAACAGCATATCCATTATGGAGGCTTAGCTCAGCTGGTTAGAGCGCCTGCTTCACACGCAGGAGGTCACTGGTTCGAGTCCAGCAGTCTCCACCAAAGCAACATAATCCGAACTTGTTCCCCATCGGGGACGGGTTCGGATTTGTTGTTTATCTAGCTGCTTTAGCAAGATAACCAAGAATGGCCCTTTATCTGTTCAACAAACAGATAAGGGCCATTTTTTATGTATCGCTATGCTGCTTTTTCCACGATTCAAACGCCGCTTTGCCCTCGTCGCTTTCAAAATACGCTTGAATCTTCTGGAGCAGGCAGCGAGCCAGCGATTCGATTTCAAAATCAGGAATCACCGTTTCTTCCCGTTTTTCGGCCACATTGTCGGGGCCGTGAATGTCAATCATAGGTCATCACCATCCATCGTTATAACAACAGGACTTCCCGCCGCATCGTACTGAGGGATATACTTCTTGTGTTCGCTACGGTCAAGGTAGTCATCCAGCGGGTGCTTTTTTGTTTCAATCTCATGCCGTTGCAGCCAAGCCCGTATCTCGCGCATTTTGCTTTTATCGTGACCCGTCTGCAGCTTTGCCTTATAGAGGTATGAGTAATCGTCATAAAGATATTTGAGCAACTGCTCGTCAGCCCTATCGCCCCAAAGCTTAAAAGCCTTAAAGAGCGTAGCATACAGGCCAGACCCAGCACGCAGATACTCTATGGACTGGCGTAACGTGTTATCCCGTGGGCTTGCGGTGTTCAATGCAGCAGGATTTACCCCGGCGGCGATCCCAATCAAGGCATCTGAAAATGCAGTCACTTCGCCCGTAGAGGTATCAACAAAGCGGTATCTATCGCTGATATGTTTTGCAATCCATTTCTGCAAATCCTACGGTGATAAAGTTTCCGACAATAGCTGCTCTGAAAGCTGATGGGCATAATCGTGTAAAAAACACGCTTCAAATCGCACCCAGCTTTCATGTTGTAAGGCTTCATCATAGCGGTAGCCTATCGCTTGTATCTGCTCTTGCTTTTTAGTATAGACCCGTAAAAAGCCGTTTGACTTACCTACTCTCGACCCGACATAAAAGGTCTCATAGGCTCCGTCCTTGTCGATGGCGGACATATTGCGGACGGATTGACGGTCTTTCCAATTCTTTACTGTATAGGAGCTGTCCTTCAGTCGCTCATAGATTGCGTCCGGGCATAGCAGCCTGTTGGGAAACAACTCATCCAAATAAAATCGTATTCACCTTTAACTGCAAAGGCGGAGCAAAAGCCATTTCTTTAGATGATATACAAGGTTCGGATTTGGACGCAGAGTGTCCACCAATCCTGCATCTCTTGATTTACAAGGGGTGCAGGATTTTTCTTACTCCCACAGCCGTTTCACGGATTCCGTGTCGCGTTGTGGGCTTCCTAATATTGGATTGAAATTCCAAAGAAAAGAGTCAAATTTACGCACGGATTACGCACGGAAAAAGCGGGGGGCCGAAGCCCCCGCCTTTATCCTTTTACGATGTGTTCGTAAATACCGGGCCAGCTTATCCTTGGGCGCATCCTTGTCGTTGAGAAAGGCGCATGCCATATCGATGTAGAAGTCGACATCTCCACCGACGCCGTGCTTACTGGCCGCCGTGGCATAGCCGCTGTACATCATGCACAGTGCGGCCCAGAACTGGACTGGGTCACAGTCAATGCCCCTCTGCTCCATCAACTGGTGCACCTGGTCAAACGTCCAGTGCGCTCCGGTGGTGCCGTCCTCATTTTCCATTTTCGAGACCCACTTATTTGCGTCCATGGGAGAAAACTTATAGAGCTTTCGGGTCTTTTCCCCGGCGTGATCCAGGACGGAATAAAGAATTGCAAGTCGTTCGCAGACCTGATAGCAAGTGTGTTTGCTTTCAAGATCCTCAATCTCTTTCTCTATCATGGGAATGTCAAGCACTGGTAATCACCTCCAGTATCTTGCCGAGCATCTCATTCTGCTCGTCAAATTTCCGGCCCAACTCCTCCAAAAGATATTCGGCCTGCTTGTCGTTGGCCGCCGCGACATCGTTTTGGGCGGATTGCTGGCGGTTTTCCATCAGGTTCTCATAGCCCAGAAGGAACGACGCGACGGTCAGGATATCAAGGCCCTTGAAATTTCCGTCCGTCAGAGCTTGAATGCTGTAACACCCACGTTGTTCACGGTCACGGTGGTAGGCAGGGTGGCGGTGGTGGACAGGGCAACAGTAAGGGTAGAGGAGGAATCACAGCACTGGAGCCGGACAATAGCGGGGATATTAGCCGCGCTGCCACAGCCGGTACCACAGCTCCACCATACCCAGGTTTGGATTGCGGCGGCGCATGTCCCGAATCAGCTTCATCTCCGCCTCTGTGTGCTGATTGGGATGGCTATGAGGCCGCCGGGACCGGCGCGCCAATGACTCTGGCGTCCCGTTCCAGCGCGCCTTCCAGAAGTAGATGTATGACCGGCTTATGTTATACTTCCGGCTGGCGCGGCTGACGCCGTATTTCTCCGCGTACTACACTTGGTATTGGGCCGATTCAGTTTTGCGCTGGTTTCCACAGACGGCACCTACCCTCCGCCTCGTCCCGCTCTTTCAGGAGACGGGCCAGGGCAGAGAAAAATTTCTTTTGCAGGTAGTCCACGCTGCTCCGATTGAGCTGATGGGCCTCGACGTACTTGCGGATGGGCAGGCCCTCCACGAACCGCTCTTGGAAATAATTCTTGTACTCGGACAATACAGTTTTCGTGGCGTTGTCCAGAAATTGCAAATCCTCTTTCAGCTTGGCGAAGTTGCTTCGGGTGATGGCGGCATATCTCTTTTCCTTTACGCAGAGACGGTATTTGCTCCGGTCGAAGTTGTAGTTCTCGCACAGGTCTTTGGCATATGCGAGGTAGGTGATGACCTGCTGATACTCGCGGGAGTCGTATGCTTCCTCCAACTGTTGCCTCTGCCGTTTCCGCACCGGCCCCCGGAAGCCCTCATCCTCCAGCCGCTCTATGGCTTCCCCTGAGATCTCCATGTTGAGCAACCGCTTATACTTGTCTTTCCGTTCACCGTTCACTTTCACGAAAGCGCAGAAGGCTTTTTGCTGGAGGTGCGGTACTTTGCAAAGGGATAGGTGGTCCAGATGACCATCTCTTCGCCGGTGTCGGCATTGGTGTCCAGGGAGATCACATAGGCCACCTTGTCATCGTACCGCCGGTAGTACCCGGCAAAGATCTGCCTGCCCGCCATCGCTATTGCCTCCGTTCTTTTTCTACTTTCAGTATAGCGGAGCATGGGCCTTCTGCAAATGGCGGAAGACTTTTCTTTGTTTTATTTCCCCCGCAGAATTTGAGGCGCTCACCACTTTTAACTGTTTTCCTCCAAGGAAATCTGGTGTCCCACGCCCCAGGTTGTTTCGATCAGACGATCCATACCGTGTTGACCAAGTTTCCTGCGGATCTCCCTGATATGATATTTGAGAGGTTCATCCGCACAAATATCGTACTCTGCCTTCCATGCGCTTTCAAAGAGTTCTTCTTTTGTTACGATTTCCCCGATGCGGTCTACAAGGAGCTGTAGTATATCATATTGTTTCGGAGTCAGATGGAGATTTTCCCCATTCAGGAAGGCTTTTCGGGTCCCCAGATTGATTTTCAAGCCGAATTCGGTGACTTGGATCAAAGCAGTCTCTTTGGTATTGGCGCTCAGGTAGCGGCGCATCAGAACCGAGGCGTAGGCCAGAAGCGTTTCCTGATCCAGGGGCCCTTCCATGGGGAGGTAGGCATCCGCCTCAGCGGTCAATGCGCTGATTGCTTCCTTCCTGGAGCCAAAGGCAGAGAGCGCAAGGATGGGCGTCTGCTCCAGTTGCCGAAGCCGTCGGCCAATGGCCACACCGTCAGCATTGGGGATTCCGAGATCCAGGATGACCAGGACAAAGCGGGAGCGGGCATACAGACTGACTGCCTGGGCATATGTTTCCGCATGGTCGATCTCCAGAGCGGCAGCTTGCAGGCTGTCCGTGATTTCTCGGCAAAGAGGTGGATCGCTTGTCATGACCAGCGCCTTGTTTTTTCGCATATTTCTTGATCGAATGCTCCGGGCGGAGCTCACAGGCACTCCATCAAAATCTCATAGACCTCATCGTGGGTGAGCTGCCTGGGGCCGTTTGGCAGAAGATTGACGCTGTCCGCCACCTGCCGCAGCAGATCCGGGGTGATCTCCACCCTGCTTTTCAGCTGGCTCAGCTTGACCGGCAGGCCGCACTCCTGGATAAAGGCGGCCAGAGCGTCCACCGCCGCCTCCGCTCCGTTCACGCCGAACACCTCCCGGCCCAGCCGGGCAAACTTCTCCGGCGCGTCCTTCACAATGTGCCGGTAATAGGCCGGGTGGATCACCGCAAGCCCCTGGCCGTGGTTGCAGTCGGTGTAGGCCCCCAGCTGGTGCTCCATCTGGTGGCACTCAAAGTCGGTGAGACGGCC
>NZ_CBDTOK010000122.1:0-3619 GCF_965361945.1 Zongyangia sp.
GGGTTTTGTTTGAGACATCGTTCGCGACACCCGCAATTACGTTACGATTGAAACATCAGCGCGGTTTGGCAGCGGGCACTGCCCGCCTGCGGCCCGAGTTTTATTAGTAACACTGTCCGCGACACCCGCATTTCTGTTGCGCACAGCGCCACAGCGCGATATCCCCCAGCGGTAGCTGGCTGGGGGTGGGAGGAAGTATGGAACACACCCAGATGCTCAATGAAAATAGGGATTTCCGGCGGCTGTATGGAAGAGGAAAATCAAGAGCCGGAAATGTGCTGGTTACCTATGCCCTGCGCACAAGGCGGGGCTATAACCGGATTGGCATTACCACCAGCAAGAAAATCGGAAAAGCAGTACAGCGCAACCGGGCCCGCCGGGTCATCAAGGAGGCCTACCGCCTGCTGGAACAGCAGGTGCCCCCTTCCTGGGATATTTGTTTTGTGGCCCGGAGCAAAACCTGCCGGGTCCCCATGGATCTGGTGCAGAAGATGATGCGCCAGCAGCTGGAGGCCATCGGCGCGTTGCAAAAAGAATCATGATCAAAAAGTGCATGTTAGGGCTGATCCGCCTGTATCAAAAGTTTATATCCCCTTTAAAGCCTGCCTGCTGCAGGTTTTATCCTACCTGCTCTTCCTATGCCATGGAGGCGATTTCCCGCTTCGGCGTGGTGAGGGGCGGGCTATTGGCGTTTTATAGGCTGTTGCGCTGTCAGCCCTTTTGCAGAGGCGGCTATGATCCTGTGCCGGATCATTTCACCTTCCGCCGGTCCCTGCCAAAGCAGGACGACGCGCGCCTAGCGGCGAGCAAGACGCGCACTTAGTTTTGTTTGTGACACTGCCGCGTCTCACGCATTTATGTTTTCTGTTGCGCCACAGCGCGACTTGTCAGCGGCGACTCGCCGCCAGCGGCCCTAGCGGGCGGCAAGACGCGCCTTAGGTTTTGTTTGCGACACTGCCGCGTCTCACGCATTTATGTTTTCTGTTGCGCCACAGCGCGACTTGTCAGCGGCGACTCGCCGCCCGCGCTCCTGCGGAGAGCAAGACGCGCACTTGGTTTTGTTTGTGACACTGCCGCGTATCACGCAATCATGTTTCGATTGACACATAAACGCGGACCTGGCGGTCGGCAAGACGCGCACTTGGTTTTGTTTGTGACACTGCCGCGTCTCACGCAATCATGTTGCGATTGATACCACAGCGCGACTCGGCTGCGGGCACTGCCCGCCAGCGCGCCTAGCGGCGGGCGGATTGCGCTTTGAGTTTTGTTTGAGACACTGCCGCGTCTCACGCATTTTTGTTTTCTGTTGCGCCACAGCGCGACTCGGCTGCGGGCACTGCCCGCCAGCGGCCCTAGCGGGCGGCAAGACGCGCCTTAGGTTTTGTTTGCGACACTGCCGCGTCACCCGCGTTTTTGTTGCCAATGGCACTACAGCGCGGTGTCCCCCAGCGGCAGCTGGCCCCACCGGAAGGTGGTGATTTTGAAAATTACCCGGTAGAAGATACACTGCCGGTTTGGAGGATTAAAATCCATGAGTTTGCTCTATACCATCTTTGGAACACCTTTGGGCTATGTCATGTGGGCCTGTTATTCCCTGGTGCAGAATTACGGCATTGCCCTGATTTTCTTTACCCTGCTCGTCAAGCTGCTGCTGCTGCCGTTGGCGGTGAAACAGCAGAAATCCACCGTAAAAATGGCCATGTTCCAGCCAAAGGTGATGGAACTGCAGAAGAAATACGGCAACAACAAGCAGAAATATCAGGAAGAGCTGATGGCCCTGTATGAGAAGGAACATTACAGCCCCACGGCTGGCTGCCTTCCCATGATCATCCAGATCCTGATCCTCTTTGGCTTGATTGACGTTATATACCGGCCCCTGACCCATATCCTTCATCTGTCGGCGGATACCATTACCACCCTGACCAATATTGCCACGGGAACGGGACAAGCACTCAGCTCCTACAGCCCCCAGATCAGTATCCTCAACATCTTCCACGCCAATCCGGAGGCCTTTGCGTCGGTGGGGGCGGAGATCACCGACAAGCTTTCTTCGGTGAGCTTAAACTTCCTGGGGATGAATCTGGGCGATATTCCCACCTGGAGCCTGAATATCCTGATTTTGATCCCCATTTTATCCGGCGTGACGGCGCTGCTGTCCTCCCTGATTGTCACCCGGTTAAACCCCACCATGAACCAGGGCCAGGCCGGCACCGGCGCTATGAAAGGCATGACCTTCATTATGCCTATCTTTTCTCTGATTATTGCCTTCCAGGTACCGGCCGGCGTCGGCATGTACTGGATTTTGTCCAACGTGTTCCAGACCGTTCAGTCCATTGTCCTCAACCGGATCTATAATCCCGCTGAAATGATCGCGGCGGCCAAGGAGAGGGAAGAGGAAGAGCGGGAAAGAAAACGGCAGGAGCGGTTGGAAGCCAGAAAACGGGCGGCGGAAGAGGCTGCAAAATACCACAACGAAAACGCGAAAAAGGGAAAGAATAAGAATATTAAGCCTATGAAAGTGGAGGAGTTCCTCAGCGACGAGGAGCTGACCCAGAAGGAAATCAACCGCCGTAAGCTGGCGGAGGCCCGGCGTCGGGACGCGGAGAAATACGGCGAAGAATATGTGGATGTAACCGACGACGACCTGAAGTGAGAAACTTTGGTTGCCGATCATTTATAGGAAAATCCAGGATAGAGGAGATGTAACAACATGGTACGAGAGATTGAGATGACAGGCCGGACGGTAGAAGAAGCGGTCAATCTCGCATGTGAAAGCCTGGGCGTAGAGCGGGATGCTGTGGAAATTGAAATTATCGATCTTCCGAAAAAGGGATTTTTCGGCTTGAAAAACACCCCCGCAAAGGTCAAGGTCACCTATCGGACATCCAAAGCCCAGCTGGCTGTGGATTATGTTACGGAAGTGCTTCACAACATGGGCCTTGAAAATGTGGAGATCCAGGTCAAAGAAGAAGAGGATAACGCCACCCTGGTTTTGGAAGGGGAGGGCCTGGGCATCATCATCGGACGCCGGGGCGAGACCCTGGACGCGCTCCAGTACCTGGCGGGCCTGGTGGCCAACCGGGGCGAGGGCGGCTATTTCAGAATTACCCTTGACAGCGGCAACTACCGGGAAAAACGGGAAAAAACCCTGGAGCATCTGGCTGTCAAGATCGCCAATACTGCGGTGAGAACCGGCCGCAGCACCACCTTGGAGCCTATGAACCCCTATGAGCGGCGGATCATCCATTCCGCTGTGCAGCAGGTAGAAGGCGCTACCTCCTCCTCTATTGGAGAGGAGCCAAACCGCCGGGTGGTCATCAGCTCCAAGAACCCCCGTCCGGCCCGATACGGCAACCGCGACCGGGGATCCAGAGGGGATCGGAATCGGGGCGGATACAACAAGCGCCCCTATAAAGAGGGCCGCGGCTCCCGTCGGGACAACCGTCCTCCCAAGGAGGACAACGCTCCTTCTGAGCCGGCTAAGATCCGGTCCACCCCGCCCACCGAGGCGGAGGGAGCACCCCTGTTCGGCAAGATCAACCTGGACGACTGATCCGCGCCAAGGGGCATCAACTTGGCACCAAGGGGTTTCTTTCACAGAAACCCCTTTTTCTTTCGC
>NZ_CBDTOK010000123.1:0-27611 GCF_965361945.1 Zongyangia sp.
ATCGAAGGTGTTCGATACCGCGTCCCAATGGAAGAGATCAGAAGCCTTTTGGTTTGATAGAGCCTTCGCCGCCAAGATGTGAAAAAAGAGATTTTTAGCATCCAGCGGCCAGGAGAGAAATATACCCGACGAAAGGCAGTCGGAAGAACTTAGGTGAAAAATATGAAGAGAGATCAACAATGGATTTCCTTGCAAACGTTCAAAGAGGAGGTGTAGCTGGTGTCGATTACAAAGATGACCCTTGTGGAGATCCAGGGAGCGGAAACTTGCTTGGATGAAGCGCTGCAGCGTGTGGCAAAATCGGCGGTATTCCAGCCAGAGCCGTTCACATCCTTTAGTGAATACGCGGCAGGTGTGCCCGCAATGGGGGGGCATAATCCCTATGCGGAGCTATTGCGCAAGGTGATGGGAATTGCTGACACCTTTCAAGTTAAGCTAAAATATGCAGATTTTGAAAAGCTGAATTTGTCTCTCGAGGAGATTCCTCCCTACATTGATAATTTACAGGCGAGGGTGTCCAAGCTCCGAGAGGAAAAGAAAAGCCTGGAAAGCCACCAAGAGACTTACCGGCAGACCTTGACCCATCTACAGCATATTATCTCCCTCAATCTGAGCTTTGATGAATTATTTGCTATCAAGTATTTGAAGGTCCGCTTTGGCAGATTGCCGGTGGATAGTTATATGAAGCTCAGCTATTATGAGGACGAGCCATTTGTTTTTTATTCCTTTGACAACGATGGCGCTTATCATTGGTGTGTATATCTCACCGCCGATGAGGACGCAGAAGCGGTTGACGGTATTTTTAACTCCCTTTTCTTTGAGCGCCTGCGGATTCCAGACGATACCCATGGAACGCCGGAAAACGCCATTGCGCTGATTCAAAAGGAAATGAAAGAAAATGAAGCAAGGCTGAAAGAGGTCAAGGAAGAGATCAAACAGATTTATCACCAAGGGGTAGAAGAGTTTCTGATGGTCTATTCCAAACTCAAATTTCTCAGTGACTCCTTTGACCTGAGAAAATATGCGGTTATATTGAAAGGTAAGTTCTACGTTTTAGGATTTGTTCCTGAGAAGGAATATGAAAACTTGAAAGGGGAATTCCAAAATCTATCTGGGGTGGAGGTAACAAGCCGCCCAACGGAATATAAGGAAGATCTCCATGTCCCGGTGGAACTGAAGAATAATCGATTTGTACGTCCCTTTGAGATGTTCACAACCATGTATGGCCTGCCAGGATATAAGGATATCGATCCTACCCCCTTTGTGGCGATTACCTACACCTTCCTTTTCGGCCTGATGTTTGGAGATGTAGGACAGGGCTTGGTCATTTCCCTAGTGGGATGGCTGTTGTGGAAGTTTAAAAAGATGACATTGGGCCCCATTATGATGCGTATCGGTATTTCCTCGGCGGTATTCGGATGCATCTATGGTTCTGTCTTTGGTTTTGAGCATCTGCTGGATCCCGTTTACCATATGCTGGGCTTTGCAGAAAAGCCTATTGAAGTAATGGAGCCGGCTACTACCACCAACATCTTGTTATTCGCCGTAGGCCTTGGCATCTTTATTATTTTGCTATCCATGGCCTTTAACATAGTTTTGGGTATAAAACAGAAAAATATAGAGCGGGCGGTCTTCTCCCAGAACGGCTTGGCCGGCTTCGTTTTCTACGCAGCTGTTGTTTTTGCTGCTGTGGGAACCCTCATGGGTATGCAGATTTTAAACCCCGTTTACATCCTGCTGCTCATTGTGCTGCCGTTGATGGTAGTGTTCATGAAAGAACCCCTGGCCAAAATGGTGGCAAAACGTAAAGGTATTTTCGAAGAAGGGGTGGGTAATTTTATTGTCGTTACCTTCTTTGAGATGTTTGAGATACTGCTAAGCTTTATCAGTAACACCATGTCCTTCCTGCGTGTCGGCGGATTTATCCTGAGCCATGCCGGCATGATGGCGGTGGTTTCCACCTTGGCCGAGATGGTAGGAGCTGGAGCCAGCCCCATTGTAATCATCATCGGCAACGCATTTGTCATGTGCATGGAGGGACTGATTGTGGGCATCCAGGTCCTTCGTCTGGAGTTCTACGAAATGTTCAGCCGCTTCTTTGAAGCGGAGGGGGATCCCTACCAGCCCGTCAAAGTCAGCTATCAGACACAGGAGCAATAGCTGAGACTGTGTCAAGTTTCATATAAAAATCAAGAATTTGGAGGAACTGATGATGAGTAGAATGTTGATGTTTTTAATCCCCGCAGCAATCGTTGCCATTGCGGCCATGGCTTTGATGCCCCTGTGCAAACGTTCCGTCGATAAAAAAAGCGCCAAGCGCCGGGTCATTGCGAATTTATCTGTTTTCTTCGGTGCAGTTGTTCTGTTTGCGGCTACCCCTGTAGGCAGCATGATCGCATCCGCCGCTGAACCTGCCGCAGCTGCAGCAGGATTGTCAGTAGGCTCCGGCCTGGGTCTGTTGGCAGCCGCCCTGGTTACCGGACTTTCCTGCGTGGGCGCCGGTATTGCTGTTGCCGCAGCTGCTCCCGCTGCTATCGGTGCAGTGAGCGAGGATCCCAAATCCTTTGGTAAGTCCATGATCTTCGTGGTTCTGGGCGAAGGTGTCGCCCTCTATGGTCTGCTGATCTCCATCCTGATCATCAACAAGGTCTGATCATTCC
The DNA here is from genome assembly GCF_965361945.1 of Zongyangia sp. Lineage (NCBI taxonomy): Bacteria > Bacillati > Bacillota > Clostridia > Eubacteriales > Oscillospiraceae > Zongyangia > Zongyangia sp. The sequence goes on from NZ_CBDTOK010000123.1 coordinate 2,661, forward strand.
CGCGTTATTTCAGGAAGAGGGAACATCCATGAAATTTTATCTCATCAGTGACAATGTGGATACCAGTGTAGGCATGCGCCTATGTGGAATCGAAGGTGTTGTTGTCCATGAGGCGCAGGAAGTGGAAGAGGCTTTACAGAAGGCAATTGCCGACGAGGAAGTGGGCATTGTGCTCATCACCACCAAATTGATGAAGCTGTGTCCTGATATTATTTACGAGATGAAGCTTCACAGTAAACGGCCTCTGATTGTAGAGATTGGTGACCGCCATGGATCCCAACAGATTTCCGATGCCATCACCCAATATGTGCGGGAGGCTATTGGTATCAAGATCTAGCTGGTGTATAGGCGGTTGGCCTACCAGTGGAAAAACAGACTTTGAGAATATTCGGCCTGCGAAAATTGGCGGGCACAACGGAGGTGAAGATCGTGGCATCATTACAGGAACGGGCCAAAAGAATTGAAGCGGATATTATGGAACACGCTACCAGTGAAAAGGAAAAATACCTCCAGGAAGCAGCGGACTACAAGCGGAGAGAACTGGAAAAGGCCGAAAATGAGGTTTTAAATGAATCTTATGAGAAGATTCAGGATGCCGTTGCTGAAATCCGTACCCGTACAGCCCACATGATTGCAAAAAAAGACTATGAGACCAAACGTGAACTGTTTATCAAACGGATGGAAATGAGCGATAAGGTCTTTGCGAAGGTAAAGGAAAAGCTGATTTCCTATACAAAAACGCCGGCTTATGAGGAAAGAATCGCAAAAAGCGTAAAGCAGCTGGTGGAGAAATATCCCTTGGAGGGCTGCGAGCTGCGGTTTGCTCCCCATGACAATGTTTTGGCGGAAAAAGCGGCCAAAGCATTTGGACATGGCTGCACCGTTGCCGAGGACCGTGACATCGTCATCGGAGGATTTGTTTTGGTCCATCGGGGACAGGGAATCTACCTAGACGAGACGTTGGACAGTGCCTTAGAGGAGCAGAAAACCTGGTTTTACCAAAATTCCGGCTTGTCCATCGACTAGTTTCCCGTGAGAGAGGTGAAGAAGTTGAGCAACAATACGATATATTCTATTAATGGCCCTGTCGTCACCATTAAGGATACGAAGGACTTTTCCATGATGGAAATGGTCTATGTTGGGGAAAAACGGCTGATTGGAGAGGTCATCTCTATTACCGATGCCCTGACCACCATCCAGGTCTATGAAGGCACTACAGGGCTGAAACCCGGGGAACCGGTTTATACCACAGGTAGCCCCATGTGCGCCACCCTAGGCCCTGGTATTCTTTCCAATATTTTTGACGGTATTGAGCGGCCGCTCAAGCAGCTGGAAAAGAGAACTGGCGCATTTATCGGAGAGGGAATCAATGAAGGTGCGCTAGATATGGAACGCCTTTGGGATGTAAAAGTTACCGTCAAGGTGGGAGACAAGCTCAGAGGCGGCCAAATTTATGGCACCACCCAAGAGACATCCCTCATTGAGCATCGCTTCCTGGTGCCGCCAGATTTGGCCGGCCAGGTAGTGGATTGCGCCCCAGATGGCAAATATAAACTGAATGACTGCATTGTTAAACTAAAGGATGAACGGGGAAATATCCATCAGTTGACCCTTTGTCAGAGATGGCCGATTCGGATTCCCCGCCCGGTAGACAACCGGCTTCCCATCAACATGCCTCTGATCACAGGACAGCGTGTCATTGACACCCTGTTTCCCATTGCAAAGGGCGGAACGGCTGCAGTACCGGGAGGTTTCGGTACGGGCAAAACTATGACCCAGCATCAGCTGGCTAAATGGTGTGACGCCCAGGTCATTGTCTACATCGGCTGCGGTGAGCGCGGCAATGAGATGACCCAGGTATTGGAGGAGTTTTCCGAACTGATCGACCCGAAATCCGGCAAGGCGCTGACCGACCGTACGGTGCTGATTGCCAATACCTCCAACATGCCGGTGGCGGCCCGTGAGGCTTCGATTTATACCGGTATTACCTTGGCGGAATACTACCGTGACATGGGTTACCATGTGGCGATTATGGCTGACTCTACCTCCCGTTGGGCAGAAGCCCTCCGTGAAATCTCCGGACGGTTGGAGGAAATGCCTGCGGAAGAAGGCTTCCCAGCCTATCTTCCCAGTCGTTTGTCTGAGTTTTACGAGCGTGCAGGTTATATGGAAACCCTTTCGGGAAAAGAAGGTTCGGTTTCCATTATCGGCGCAGTATCTCCGCAGGGCTCCGACTTTTCGGAACCGGTTACCCAGAATACCAAACGTTTTGTACGTTGCTTCTGGGCGCTGGATAAATCCCTGGCTTACGCCCGTCATTACCCCGCCATCAACTGGACTTCCAGTTATAGTGAATATATTGATGACCTTTCCAAATGGTATCGGGATAACATCGATCCCGCCTACATGAAAAAGCGTCAGGAGCTGTCCGGCATTCTCCAGGAAGAAAGCAAGCTGATGGAGATCGTGAAGCTAATTGGTTCCGACGTGCTTCCTGACGACCAGAAGCTGACCATTGAGACAGCGCGGGTTATCCGCGTAGGATTTTTGCAGCAGAACGCCTATCACAAAGATGATACCTATGTGCCGCTGCAGAAACAGCTTTTGATGATGAATGTCATCTTGCACCTCTATGAGAAGAGCAAGGAACTGATCTCAGGTGGAACCGCTCTTGCCGATGTGTTGGGAACGGGGCTATTTGAAAAGGTTTCTAAGATGAAATATGATATTCCAAACGACAAGCCCGAGCTTTTTGACGAATACATGGCGGATATTGACAAGCAGCTTGGCGATTTACATTAAGACAAGAGGAGGAAGAACAGATGAGCCTTCAATTTGTCGGACTCAAAGAAATTAATGGCCCCCTTGTCGTACTCGACCATGTGCCCGATGTCAGCTTTGAGGAAATGGTGGAGCTGACGCTGGAGGACGGTACCACAAGGGCGGGCCGTGTCGTTCAGATTCAGGGAGAACAGGCCATCATCCAGGTGTTTGAGGGAACCCGTGGATTGTCCCTGAAAAACACCCGTACCAAGTTTCTGGCCCATCCCATGGAGATGCCCCTGGCCAAGGAGATCCTGGGCCGTGTTTTCAACGGCAGTGGCCGTCCCATTGATGGCTTGGGAGAGGTTTATCCTGAAAAATATGGGGATATTAACGGAAAACCTATCAACCCTGTATCCAGAAGCTACCCCAGAAACTATATCAATACCGGAATTTCCTCAATTGACTGCCTGATGACATTGATCCGGGGCCAGAAGCTGCCCATCTTTTCCGGATCCGGTATGCAGCACAATAAGTTGGCGGTTCAGATCGTCCGCCAGGCCAAAATCGCGGAAGAAAGCGGTGTGGGCTTCGGCATCGTCTTTGCGGCCATGGGTGTCAGCAATGATGTGGCGGACTACTTCAGGGCCTCCTTCCAACAGTCGGGGGTTATGAAGAATGTTACCATGTTCCTCAATCTTTCCAATGACCCGATCATTGAAAGAATCCTGACTCCCCGCTGCGCACTGACGGCGGCGGAATATTTGGCCTTTGAGCAGAATATGCACATTCTGGTTATCCTGACCGACATGACGTCCTACGCAGAGGCCCTTCGTGAGTTTTCTTCTTCCAAGGGAGAGATTCCTGGAAGAAAAGGCTATCCTGGCTATCTGTATTCTGACCTTGCCTCTCTCTACGAGCGGGCAGGCGTAATTAAGGGGTCGGAAGGCTCCGTGACCCAGATCCCCATCCTTACCATGCCCAACGACGATATCACCCACCCGGTGCCGGACTTGACCGGTTATATTACGGAAGGGCAGATCGTTCTGGACCGGGGGCTGGATCAAATGGGGGTATATCCTCCGGTATCGGTGCTTCCCAGCCTTTCCAGATTGATGAAGGACGGCATTGGTGAAGGATTTACCCGGGAGGATCATCCTTCGGTTTCCACCCAGCTGTTTGCGGCCTATGCCAAGGTACAGGATGCCAGAAGCTTGGCCTCGGTCATCGGCGAGGACGAGTTGTCCCCCACAGATAAAAAATATATGGAGTTTGGCAAAATGTTCGAAAAGCACTTTGTCAATCAACCCTTTGACGAAAACCGGACCATTGAGCAGACTTTGGATTTGGGCTGGGCCCTTCTCTCCATGCTGCCGGTGGAGACACTGGACCGGTTGGATCAGGCGGATATCGATAAATATTACGATCCCCACAAAGCAGAAAGCTTGAAGTAAGTAATACGCTGACAGATAGAAAGGAGGCCCATGATGCGCAACAATGTTTTTCCCACCAAGGGGAATTTGCTCAGCACAAAAAAATCTCTGGCTCTGGCCAAAATGGGCTTCGAACTGTTGGATCGCAAGCGGAATATCCTGGTGCGGGAGATGATGCAACTCATTGATCAGGCAAATGCATTGCATAACCAGATCAGTGATGTTTATAATCAGGCTTATCAAGCGCTGCAGATGGCCAATATTACCTTGGGTATTTGTGAAGACATTGCAAAGTCTGTGCCAGTGGAAAATGGTGTGCAGATTTCCTACCGCAGCGTTATGGGGGTAGAGATCCCTACAGTGACCATTGATACCAGTGAGCTACAGATGCCCTATGGCTATATGGGTTCCAACTCCCAGCTGGATCAGGCCTATATCTGTTTTTATAAGGCAAAGCTGGTGACAGTACAGCTGGCAGAGATCGAAAACAGTGTCTACCGCTTGGCGAATGCCATCAAAAAGACCCAGAGCCGGGCAAATGCTCTGAAGAACATTATTATCCCCGACTTTGAAGAAACCACCAAGTTTATCACTGATGCCTTGGAGGAAAAGGAAAGGGAAGAATTTTCCCGACTCAAGGTCATCAAAAGGGGAAAAGAACGGAAAAAAGCCGAACAATCAGTATAAATCAAGAAATCCAATACTTTTTGTATTGGATTTTTCTTGTTTTTTGCTGTAATTTATCATCATAAGGCCCGCCACTTGACAGTAGCGGGCCTTATGATTCAGAGAAAGCAAATCCTGTAAAGGCGAAATCCTTGTCAAAAAAGCGCCGCCATATAGGCGGCGCTTTAGAAGCAAAGAAGGCATTGTACTAGTTTTTCAGGCTGTGAATGGGAGCGGGAATCTGACCGCCGCGGCTGATAAACTTCAGCGGGGAAGCGGGATTGACCTCCATCACAGGACCGCCGCCCAAAAGGCCGCCGAAGGAGAGCTCATCCCCTACCTTTTTGCCGATAGCGGGGATAAGACGAACGGCAGTGGTCTTTTGGTTGACCATACCAATGGCCGCTTCATCAGCAATGATGGCGGAGATGGTCTCGTCAGGGATGTCGCCGGGAACAACGATCATATCCAATCCCACGGAGCAGACGGCGGTCATGGCTTCCAGCTTCTCAATGGAGAGGGCGCCGCAGCGGGCGGCGTGGATCATGCCGGCATCCTCAGTTACCGGAATAAAAGCGCCGGAGAGGCCGCCAACATGAGAAGAAGCCATAACGCCGCCTTTTTTGACCGCATCGTTGAGAAGGGCCAGACAGGCGGTTGTACCATGGGCGCCGCAGGTTTCCAGCCCCATCTCCTCCAGGATATGGGCCACGCTGTCTCCGATGGCCGGAGTGGGGGCCAGAGACAGGTCTACGATGCCGAAGGGAACGCCCAAACGGTGGGAGGCTTCATAAGCGACCAGCTGGCCGATCCGGGTGATCTTAAAGGCGGTTTTCTTGACAATGTCCGCCACTTCGGTGATGTTGCAGTCCCCAGCTTTGGCCAAGGCGGAGCGGACAACACCGGGACCGGAGACTCCCACGTTGATGACGCAGTCTGGTTCCCCGGGGCCATGGAAAGCACCGGCCATAAAGGGATTGTCCTCGGGAGCGTTGCAGAAGACGACCAATTTGGCGCTGCCAATGCAATCCCGATCTGCGGTGAGAAGGGAGGTCTCCTTGACCTTATGGCCCATAAGCGCAACAGCATCCATATTGATACCGGTTTTGGTAGAGCCAATGTTGACCGAGCTGCACACGTGTTCGGTGACCGACAGAGCCTCGGGAATGGAGTTAATCAGCTCCAGATCTCCAGCGGCAAAGCCTTTGTGAACAAGGGCAGAGTAGCCGCCGATAAAGTTGACGCCGACAGCGCCGGCCGCCTTCTCCAAGGTCAGGGCATACTTGACCGGATCCCCTTTAGAAGCTGCTGCTAACATGGCGATGGGGGTGACGGCGATGCGCTTGTGGATGATGGGCACCCCATATTGGGTTTCCAGGTCCTGCCCCACCTTGACCAGGTCTTTGGCGCAGCGGGTGATCTTGTCATAGACCTTGCGGCAGGAGGCTTCAATGTCCCCGTCGCAGCAGTCCAAGAGGGAAATACCCATGGTAATGGTACGGATATCCAGGTTTTCGTCCTGGATCATGGTAATCGTTTCTAATATATCACTTACATTGAGCATATGTATCATTGTCCTTTCCTAGGCTTTGGGCTAGATGCGGTGCATGGTGTTGAAGATGTCCTCATGCATCACATGGATGGACAGATGAAGTTTTTCTCCCAGTTCCTTCATAGCATCGACCAGCTCCGGGAAGCTGCAGGAGAGTTTCGTAATATCCACCAGCATAATCATGGCGAACATGTCCTGCAGAACAGACTGGGTTACTTCGATGACATTGGCGTTTTTCTCAGCACAAATGGTGCTGACCTTGGCCAGAATGCCGACCATATCTTTACCGATGACTGTGATAACAGCGCGCATTGTTAAATCCTCCATAGCAGATATTTATATCTATTTTAACATATATAGCGGCTAGATAACAGGGATAGGGAAGATAAATTTTTACAGGGGAGAGTTTGCAAATTTTGTGTTCTATGATATGATAAAAGCATAAGAGCAGGCCGGAAGAAATGAGAGGGAGGCAAGATTTTATGGCGACCCCAATTTATGACAGCCATACACACAGCGACAATTCTCCAGACGGTTACCATTCGGTCACCTTTCTCTGTGAGAATGCCATTGAAAAGGGGATGGCAGGATTTGCGCTGACGGACCACTGTGATATTAATGTCTATTTTCAAGATAAATACGATAAGACCATCCGGCAGTCTAACTTTGAGATGATGAAGGCAAAGTCCATCTTCTCCGATCGGCTGGAGCTTTCCGCCGGGGTGGAACTGGGCCAGCCTCTCCAAGCGCTGGAGAATGCGGAACAGGTATTGGCTTCCTATGATTTTGACTTTGTCATCTGTTCGCTACATAATAATTTAAACCAGCAGGATTACTATTTTATCAACTACAATGACCCGGAACTGGATATCAAAGATCTATTCGACCGCTATTTCCAGGAGCTTTTGGAGACGATAGCCTGGGGAAAGTTTGACGTTCTGGGGCACTTGACCTATCCGCTGCGGTATATGAACGGCATTTATAAGAAAAATTACAGCTTTCTTGACCACTACTACGATGAAATTGTGGCGGTGATGAAGGGAGTCATCCAGCAGGGAAAGGGAATCGAGATCAATACCTCCGGCCTGCGGCAGCCGGTGGGCGTCACCCTGCCCGACCTGCCTTATATCAAGCTGTATAAGCAGCTGGGGGGAGAGATACTGACCATTGGCTCCGACTCCCACACTGCTCAGGACATTGGCGCTGGCATTGCTGACGGCATCCTCATCGCCAAGGAAGCGGGTTTTAATTACTATACCTTCTTCCAGGATAGAAAGCCCAAAATGATCAAGATTGATTGAGCGAGAACACCTACCGGAAGGATCCGGCAGGTGTTCTCTGTCTTGCGGGTTGTGTTTTATTTGGAAAATTGATATAATAAAATCTAAAATCTTCCCATGAAAAAAGAAAAAAACTAGGAGTGAGTATGCATGGATAAGCTGCTGAAGATTTTATACGAAAATGCCAGACTGTCAAACGCGCAGATCGCCGCGATGCTGGCCCGAACGGAGAGTGATGTGGCAGCCGCCATTGATCAATATGAAAAAGAGGGCATTATCCGTGGATACCGAGCCGTTGTAGACTGGGATAAAACGGATCGTCAATTTGTCACCGCCCGCATTGAGCTCAAGGTCACGCCCAAAAAGGGACAGGGCTTTGAAGAAATCGCGGCCGCCATTGCCCAGTTTGATGAAGTGGAGACGGTCTATCTTATGTCCGGCGGTTATGATATAGCAGCAACTGTTACCGGAAAAACCTTCCAGGAGGTAGCTATGTTTGTAGCTCACCGCCTGGCTCCTTTAGATTCCGTCCAATCTACGGCCACCCATTTTGTTCTGCGCCGCTACAAAGAGCGGGGTATCCTGATTAAGGACGATGCGGTGGACGAGAGGGGGATGGGTTCACTGTGAGGGATTATAAGGAGATTCTCTCCCCCAAAATCCTAGGGCTGAAACCTTCCGGCATTCGGAGATTTTTCGATATTGCCAACGAGATGGAAGGCGTTATCTCCCTGGGAGTAGGGGAACCTGACTTTAAAACGCCCTGGGCTATCCGGGAGGCGGGTATCCGCTCCCTGGAGCAGAGCAAAACCTGGTATACGGCAAACGCGGGGCTCCAAATGCTAAAAACCGAAGTGTGCCGTTATCTCGAACGCCGCTTTGGGCTTTCTTACGATGACAAACATGAAATTATGATTACGGTGGGTGGTTCTGAGGCCATCGATGACTGCATCCGTGCCTTTGTGAATGAAGGGGACGAGGTGCTCATTCCCGAGCCCTCCTTTGTGGCCTACCATCCCATTACTGTCCTGGCCGGCGGTGTGCCGGTGGCTATCCCTACCAAGGCAGAAAACCACTTCCGCCTGACTCCAGAGGAGTTGAGGGCTCATATCACCGACAAAACCAAGTTGTTGGTGCTTCCTTACCCCAATAATCCCACCGGCGGTGTAATGCGCCGGGAGGACCTGGAGGCCATTGCCCAGGTGCTTCGGGAAACGGATATTATGGTGCTGTCAGATGAAATCTATGCGGAACTGACCTACGGCGGACGCCATGTTTCCATTGCATCGATTGACGGAATGAGAGAGCGCACCATCGTGGTCAACGGCTTCTCCAAAACCTACGCCATGACCGGCTGGCGGCTGGGATATGCGGTAGGACCGGCTCCTGTCATGGAACAGATGCTCAAAATCCATCAGTATGCCATTATGTGCGCCCCTACCACCAGCCAATACGCTGCCATCGAGGCAGCCAGCAGCTGTGACGACGCCATTGCCAGTATGGCGGATGAATATAATATGCGCCGCCGTCTCATTGTGGATGGATTCCGGAAGATGGGATTGGAATGTTTTGAGCCGGAAGGGGCGTTTTACGTGTTCCCATCCATCAAGTCTACCGGTATGACTTCCGATGAATTCTGTGAAAGCCTGCTGCATCACGAGCGGGTGGCGGTAGTGCCGGGTACCGCTTTTGGCGAGAGCGGAGAAGGCCATTTCCGGGCCTCCTACTGCTATAGCGTCGCCCATATCCTAGAAGCATTGAAGAGAATTGAGCACTTTTTGCAGGGGCTTGACAAATAGCGTGAAAACCTTACCGCGGCAGCGGTAGGGTTTTTGGCATAGACGGAGGGAATTTGTGCGGCAAGTAAGTGTAATCAAGACGCCATCCTATGACCAGACGAAGGTAAATGAAGCGGTCCACAGACACTTTGCCCTGCATGGCATGGAAAAGAGGCTGCATCCGGGAATGAAGGTGCTGATCAAGCCCAATCTGCTGATGAAGCGGCGCCCGGAGGAGTTTACCACCACCCATCCATCGGTGGTGGAAGGGGCGATCATAGTGATCAAGGAATATGGAGTAACCGACATTACCATTGCGGACAGCCCAGGGGGACTGTACACCAAGGGACAGCTTAGCGCTATCTATCGTGCCAGCGGTATGGAGAGCGTGGCGGTCCGGCAGGGAGTTAAGCTCAACCTGGATACCGGGTTTGGAGAGGTAGAGGCGCCAGAGGCAAAGATTTGCCCCCGTTTTACCATCATTGATCCAGCCAGGGAGGCGGATATGATCATCAGTGTGGGTAAGGTGAAAACCCATGGGATGACAGGGCTTTCCGGCGGGGTGAAAAATCTGTTCGGCTGCATTCCGGGGCTGATGAAACCGGAACTCCACTGCCAGTTCCCAGAAAAGGACAGGTTTGGCCATATGCTGGTGGATTTGTGCCAATGCCTTCATCCCGGTTTTTTCCTGATGGATGGGGTAGAGGCAATGGAGGGAGACGGCCCTTCTGGGGGTGCTATGCGAAAGGTGGGGATTACCTTCGCGGCAGAGAATCCCTATGCACTGGATCTTGCCCTATGCCGCCTTATGGACATGGAAGAAGATGCTGTCCCCACCATTGTGGCGGCGAAGGAACGCGGTTTATGCGGCAGCTATGGGGAGGATATGGCCATTGTCGGAGATATGGAAGAGATCTCTCCGATTCAAGACTATCAGAAGCCGGCCGGGGCGTCGGTGGATTTTTCCAACCATGTTCCTCGGATATTCCGCGGTTTGGTGCGGAAGCTGGAGACGATTGCGGCACCGAAGCCGGTCATCCGGAAAAAGGATTGTATCGGCTGCGGAAAATGCGCTGAAAGCTGCCCCCAGAAGACCATCGACATCCAGTCAAAAAAAGCCCATATTGACTATAAAAAATGCATCAAATGTTTTTGTTGCCACGAGATGTGCCCAGTGAAAGCAATCGATATCAAACGGAATCTCATTTTACACCGATAGAGCAAGGGGAAAGGAGTAAATAAATTTTGGACGCTATCAAAGTTAAGGCGCCGGCAAAGATCAACTTATCCATTGACGTGGTGGGAATACGCTACGACGGGTACCACCTTCTGCGGATGATTAACCAGGCCATCGATTTGATGGATACGGTGGAGGTCAGCTTAGAAGAGGGAAAGGACATCGTCATTTCTTGTGATGACAATCGGATCCCCTCAGGGGAAAACAACATCGCCTATAAAGCATGCCAGGCTTTTTTTGCCCATACGGGCAGGGAGCCGGTGGGTGTAAAGGTAGAAATTCAAAAAGAAATCCCCACGGAAGCGGGATTGGCCGGCGGCAGTGCTGATGGGGCAGCTGTTCTCTTTGCGCTCAACGAGCTTCTGGAGACAGGGCTTTCTACCGAGGAGCTCTGCGATATTGGGGAGACTGTTGGCGCGGATATCCCCTTCTGCTTGGTGGGAGGTACCGCCTTTGTAGAGGGTATCGGGGAAGTGATTACCCCTCTGCCTGAGATTCCTCATTGCTACTTCGTGGTATCCAAGCCGGATCTTTCTATCCGGACAGCGGATTGTTTTAAAGCTTTTGATGGAGAGGGCATTTCAAGACGTCCGGATATTGACAAGATTACGGCGGCGGTAATCGCCGGCGAACTGGAGGAAATGGCGTCGAGCATGTGCAATGTTCTGGAAGAGGTGGGACGTTATCCGCAAATTGAAGAACTGAAGTCCATCATGTTGGAGGAAGGGGCTCTGGGCGCTGTCATGAGCGGCAGCGGCAGTGCGGTGGTCTCTGTCTTTGAGGACAAGGGCGACGCCAAACACTGTGTCCGGGAGCTGACATCCCGCGGATATGAGAATACCTTCCTGTGCAAACCTGTAGCCCATGGATGTATAGAAAAATAAAAAAGGCCCGTTTCCCATTGGGAAGCGGGCCTTTTTGATGGAATTTTTCCCCATGGCCGGATGTTTTACCTACAAATATTTCAGTCTATTGTATATTGGAAAATATTCCCGTCCATATTTTCATTGCAAACGTTTGACAACAGTGAAGAGAAGGACGGAATCTATTATGAAACTCAACCGTGTAGAACTTTCTATTGTCATTGGTCTGATCCTTACCATTTTTCTAACTTCTTTCTGTTCTTTTGCGGGAGCATGCAGCAATATCCGCCAGGATGTTATACGTTTACATGTGCTGGCAAACTCCGACTCCGAAGAGGATCAAGCCCTTAAGCTTCAGGTCCGGGATAGAGTATTGGAAGAGACAGAGCAGCTTTTCCTCTCCGCTCAGGACAAGGCAGAAGCCGCGGAGCTGGTGAAGAAAAATCTTCCGGCGATCCAGTCGGCTGCCCATCAGGTTGTTTTAGAAAACGGCTATGACTATGATGTTGAGGTCACATTTCAAAACGAATATTTCACTACAAGGGAATATGATAATTTCACCCTTCCGGCCGGCAGGTATGATGCGGTACGGGTAAAAATCGGCGCAGCCCAGGGGCACAACTGGTGGTGCGTCATGTTCCCGCCTTTATGTATTCCTGCGGCGGAAAGCGAACAGAAGGTAGAGACGGTCATCGGTGCTGACGGCAAAGAAATCATCTCCAACCGGCCAAAGTATGAGTTTAAATTTAAGATTTTGGAGGTGCTGGAGGACATAGGGGAATGGTTTCGCAGATAAAGTCCATACTTTGCCCTTTTTCGTTGACAATATGCCGCAAAAAAAGTATAATTGATGAGAAATCACCGCTGTGTTGTCAACCACGGCGAAGAACGGCGATGAAGGGAATCACCTGTTCCATCCCGGCGCAAGAGAAAGAACCAAAGCGTTTTCGCTTTGCTGGAAGGTTCTGCCGATGAGGGGATAGGGAGCCACCCCTGAGCCGCAAAGCTGTCACAAGCTTTGCCGTATCCCGCGTTAAGGGGCAACTAAGCGGCGGGGAATTCCCGCAATTTGGGTGGTACCACGGAAACTAGAAGCTTTCGTCCCATAGAAGCAGACTGCTTCATGGGAAGAAGGCTTTTTTATTGTGGTTTTTTCACCACCCGATATCCATATTGGTATGATACAGGGGCTTCCCTGTGAAAAACAACGGAATATCAAGAAAGAGGTAAGATTTTCATGCAGTGGACAGGATTAAACGAACTTCGGGAAAAATTCCTGACTTTTTTTGAGAGCAAGGGTCATACCCGTCTGCCCAGCTTCCCGCTGGTGCCCATTGACGATAAGAGCCTGCTGCTCATCAACTCCGGTATGGCGCCCATGAAGAAGTGGTTTTTGGGCCAGGCTACTCCGCCCAACAAGCGGGTGACCACCTGCCAAAAATGTATTCGCACTCCCGACATCGAGCGGGTGGGCAAGACCAGCCGCCACGGCACCTACTTTGAGATGCTGGGCAATTTCTCCTTTGGCGACTACTTTAAGCATGAGGCCACCCAATGGGCTTGGGAGTTTATCACCAAGGTACTGGAGCTGCCCATCGACCGGATTTGGGTCTCTATCTATGAAAACGACGAGGAAACCAAGGATATTTGGGTCAACGAAGTTGGGGTGGATCCCAGCCACATTGTCCGCTTGGGCAAAGAGGACAATTTCTGGGAGATTGGCTCCGGCCCCTGCGGCCCCTGCTCCGAGATCTATTTTGATCGGGGCGAAGAATATGGCTGTGGCAGCCCCACCTGCGGCGTAGGTTGCGACTGCGACCGTTTTGTGGAATTCTGGAATCTGGTATTTTCCCAGTACAATGGCGATGGCAACGACCACTATACCCCCTTGGAGCATCCTAACATTGACACCGGTATGGGACTTGAGCGTCTGGCCTGTATCATGCAGGGGGTTGACAACCTCTTTGAGGTGGATACCGTTCAAAACATTATGAAGCATATCCGGGAGATTGCCGGGGTGGATTATGGCGCTGACGAAAAGACCGATGTCTCCTTGCGGGTCATCACCGATCACATCCGATCCACTACCTTCATGATTAACGACGGCGTAGTTCCCCAGAACGAGGGACGCGGCTATGTATTGCGGCGTCTGCTGCGCCGGGCTGCCCGCCATGGAAAGCTTTTGGGCATTAAGGGCCCCTTCCTCTATCAGGTGGTAGACACAGTGATTCGGGAAAATGAAAACGCCTATCCGGAGCTGAAACAGAACAGCGAATACATCAAAAAGGTGGTCCGGGTGGAGGAAGAACGCTTCGCCAAGACCATTGACCAGGGCATGGAGCTGCTCTCCAACATGATCGACAAACTCGACAGCAATATGGAAAATGCGATTCTCTCCGGAGAACAGGCATTTAAGCTTTATGATACCTTTGGATTCCCCATCGACCTGACCCGGGAGATTATTGCCGAGCGTTCCATTGGCCTGGATGAGGAAGGCTTCATGAAGCTGATGGAGGAGCAAAAGCGCAAGGCCAGAGAGGCCCATTTCTCTAAGGATACTGTGGGCTGGAAGGATGACAGCCTCAAGGATATAGACGTTGAGGATGAATTCGTCGGCTACACCGACATGAAAGCCACTGCTCAGATTGTGGCCATTGTTAAAGACGGCGAAACTGTGGACAGCGCCACCGAAGGCGATGAAGCGATTATCGTTTTGGATAAAACCCCATTTTACGCGGAAAGCGGCGGCCAGGTGGGGGATACTGGCTCCATTGTTGACGGTACCGCTGTGTTCCAGGTGACAGACTGCAAAAAATCGCCTTCCGGCCAGTTTATGCACATCGGTAAGATGGAATCCGGCTGCCTGGCGGTAGGTGATACAGTGGATGCGTCCATTGATGAGAAGCGTCGCCGCGCCATTATGAGAAACCACAGCTGCTGCCATCTGCTGCAGGCGGCACTGCGGGAGGTGCTGGGAGACCATGTCCATCAGGCGGGCTCCTATGTGGACGACGAGCGTTTGCGCTTTGACTTCTCCCATTTCGCAGCCATGACACCGGAAGAAATTCGCGCTGTGGAAAAGAAGGTCAATGCCAAAATTCTGGAGGGACTGCCCATTTCCATCAAGGAGATGCCCATTGAGGAAGCCAAGAAGATGGGCGCCATGGCGCTGTTCGGTGAAAAATACGGCGATGTGGTTCGGGTCGTCAATATGAGCGGTTATTCCATAGAGTTCTGTGGTGGAACCCACCTGGACAATACCTCCAAAGTAGGATTGTTCAAGATCATTTCTGAATCCTCCGTGGCGGCGGGGGTACGCCGTATTGAAGCAACTACCGGCCTTGGCGTGCTCCATCTGCTGGATGAAGCCAACGAGACCATTGTCAAATCGGCGGAGAACCTGAAGCTGGCCAATCCCGCTGACCTGGTCAGCCGTACCCATACAGTAGCGGTAGAACTCAAAGAAAAGGAAAAAGAACTGGAAGCACTCAATCAGAAGATGGCCTCTGGCAAAGCGGAAGAGCTCTTGGACAATGCCAAAGAGATTTGCGGCGTCCGTGTTGTAGGCGCAACCTTTGCCAATATGAAACCGGAGACGGTGCGGGCTATGTGCGACACCCTGAAAGAGAAATTCCCCACCATTGTTGCGGTTTTGGCGACCAGCAACGAGGGTAAAGGCAACATCTGCGCCGCCTGCGGCAAAGAGGCGGTAAAACTGGGTGTTCATGCCGGCAAGCTCATCAAAGAGGTATCCCAGATTGCCGGCGGTAACGGCGGCGGACGTCCGGACAGCGCCATGGCAGGTGTCAAGGATGTCTTTAAGATGGATGAGGCCATTGCGGCTGTACCTTCCATCCTTGAAAAAATGCTCCAGAAATAATCGAAAAATCTGGGGGAATATGATATACTGATGTTATCGAAAGGAGGCGGCATGGATGGATTGCCTGTTTTGCAAAATCGGAGCGGGGGAAATCCCGTCTAAGAAGATTTACGAAGATGAGAAGATCCTGGCGTTTTACGACATTGACCCCAAGGCGCCGGTTCATTTTCTGGTAATTCCCAAAGAGCACATCTCCTGCGCCAATGAAATTACGGCGGAGAATAGTGATATCATTGCGCATATTTTTGAGACAATCGCCAAGATCGCCGGAGAGCTCAATCTTTCCGGAGGATACCGGATTGTCAATAACTGTGGGGAGGACGGCGGTCAGACAGTAGGCCACCTGCACTTCCACGTGTTGGCGGGCCGGCAGCTCGCCTGGCCTCCCGGCTAATGGAACATTAAAAATTTAACTCCATGGAGGAAATCGACATGAAACGACCGCTTGCTGTGTTGGGCTTTACCTATCTGATCACGCAGGCGGTCGCTTGCTATTTCTCCATGTCCGTCAATCTGGGATTGAGCCTGTGCTGTTTTGCCCTAGGTGCGGCGCTGTGGCTGAGCCGCCTGTTTGACGCCAAGCGGACCCTGCTGCTTGTCCTCTTTACGGTGGCTCTCTCCACGGGAGCGCTGTTTTTACACCAGAGGATTGTCTATGCGCCAGCGGCAGCCATGGCTGGAATGGAACCTCAGGTCACCGCCCATATTGTGGATACACCTGAGCGGTTGGCAGGTGGCGGCTACCGCTACACCATGGAAACCACGGCTGTGGGGATAGAAGACGCACCCCAGAGGGTGAAGATCCTGGTGGACACTCAAAAGCCATTGGATGTTGATCTCTATGATACATTGCAGTTTAAAACTTCGCTGCGCTTGTTGGATCAGTATAATTGGTCGGAAGAGATCTATTTGGGAGGCTATATTACCTCCGACATCATCTATACGCCGGTAGAAGATAAGCCCATCTCCTATTACTTTGTTAAGTTCCGGGAGGAGATGAATGAGGTGATCACATCCTCCTTGCCGGATGAGGAGGGCGGGCTTGTCAGCGCTATGGTCACCGGTGACCGGAGCCTGGTGAAGGAAACCGGCGTCTATGATCTTTTTACCAGAACCGGTGTGACCCATTACATCGCCATCTCCGGGCTGCATATGTCTATTTTAGGCGCGATGGCTCTCTATCTTCTGAGAAAGCTCAAATTCTTACCCCATTTTCTGCCGTATTTATTGGCGTCCGTTTTTGTACTGCTCTATATGGCGGTGTTGGGATTTGCCCCTTCGGCTACCCGTTCCGGCATTATGCTTATTGTATTTTATCTGGCGCGGGCCATCGGCAGAAAATCGGATTCCCTTAACTCCCTGGGACTGGCCCTGTTTTTGATTGCGGTTTCCAACCCTTTCGCGGCCTCCAGCGTGAGCCTACAGCTTTCCGCCGCCGCTACCCTGGCCATGCTGACTCTGGCGGCAAAGGTCAGTGCCTTTTTCTTGCATCTGCATCCAGTGTTTCGGAAATACTGGTTTTTCCGTTGGGCCCTTGACCTGCTGGGAATGTCGATAGGCGTTACGGTATTTCTCATGCCGCTGACACTGTTATATTTCGGAAATGTTTCGTTCATCAGTCCCTTGGCTACCCTTGTACTCAGCCCTTTGATGCCGGTGATGATTGTTGGCGGCTTTTTTACCGCCCTTGTGGGCATGGCACTTCCTTGGGCGGCCGCACCTTTTGCGTTCTTTGCCGGAATTGCGGCAAAGGTATCAATCGGCATTGTTTCATTTTTTGCCAAGTTTGATTTCCTCTCCCTTACAGATGACGCTCCTTTTGTAGGAATTTGGATGATTTTCGCTGTTTTGATTATGACCGGATGTTATCTGGGCAGGAATAACGGCCTGCGGCTTCAGCTGGGCGCACTCCTTTGCGCTGCTCTATTTCTGGTAGGAGCTCTTTCCCATACGGTGCTGATGAATGGAGTGACCTCCCTGCAGGTCTACGGCGGAGAGAGTGCGCCCTATTTGGTGGCAGATTTCCCCCAGGGGAAGATGGTCATGCCGCTGTATGAACCGACAGGGGAGATCAGCTTTCCGGTAACGGATGAGAAAATCTCACTTCTCTATGTCAAGGGTGATTATACCCGGTATGAATCGGTGTTTGACCAGTATGAAATCGACGCTGTGGTAGTTCCCGACACCACTCCCGTGGAACAGCTCACCGCAATGCTGCCGGAGGGTTGTAAGATTTATCCTCTTGGCAGCATGAAGGCGAAAATTGGAGACGCCACGGTGGAGACGTTGGCCTACACCGATGGAACAGCCACCACC
Source organism: Zongyangia sp. (assembly GCF_965361945.1). NCBI lineage: Bacteria > Bacillati > Bacillota > Clostridia > Eubacteriales > Oscillospiraceae > Zongyangia > Zongyangia sp. Next base: position 20,429 of record NZ_CBDTOK010000123.1, read on the forward strand.
ATCCGCACCGGGGATTTTTCGCTGCTCCTCACCGATGGGGAGGTGGATGCGGCTATGCTGCCGCTGCAAAGGACAGCAGCAGATGTATGGGTGGCCAATGGAAATTGTGAAAATCCCCAGATGATTGCCGCAAGTTATGGAATTGCCGTGGAGGGAGAAAAGCAGCGGATCATCCAGAATGCCATGCTGTCCCAGGGAGCGGAAACGGCGACGTTTGACCATTGTGAACGCATCGATATCCTGACCAGGGGCGGGGAGGATATCAAGGTTTTGGAACGGGGCGGTTTGGTGTGATATTTCGGAAGGGAGGAAAAAGATGATATTGACAAAAGAAAGCGACATAGGATCTCATATCAAAAAGGAGCCTCTCTGCCGAGTGTATTATATTTATGGAGAGGAAGCCTATCTCAAAGATCTATGTGTCCGCCGGCTCCTTCGCCGGGCGGTGACCAAGGGTCAGGAGGCTTTTAATTTCCACCGTTTTTCTGGAAAGGGGCTGTCCATGGACGAATTAGAGCAGGCTATTGCCACCCTGCCCTTTCTCAGTGAGAAAAACTGTGTTTTGGTGGAAGATGTGGAGCTGGACAAACTGGCCAAACCGGATATGGAGCGGCTGAAAGCAATCCTCTCGGACCTTCCGCCGGATACGGTGTTGATCTTCTCCATGATGAATGTAGAGGGCGGACCTAAAAAATCTGCCAAACACAAAGCAATTGTAGATTTAGCTGCAAAAAATGGGTGTGTTTGCTGCTTTGAGAAGAGAAAAAGCGGGGATTTGATCCGGTTTGTGAGAGAACGGATCCAAAGCCGGGGATGTGAGATATCTCCCCAGAACGCCGCGCTTTTGGTAGAGCGGGTGGGGGAGGATATGACCACCTTGGCCACAGAGGTCAGAAAACTGACCGCTTACCAGCAAAAAGGGGAAATTACCCGGCAGATCATCGAAAAACTGACCGCCAAACAGCTCGAGGCATCGGTGTTTGACCTATCCCGGGCCATTGTGGCCAACAATGTTCCCAATGCTATCGAGATCCTTCATGAGCTTTTCGATCTGAAGGAGGAACCGGTCAACATTTGTGGAGTCCTTTCCATGGCTTTTGTGGATCTCTACCGAGCCAAGGTGGCGGTGGTCAACCGAAAGAGCCAGAAGGATATCCTGGAGAAGTTTGACTATAAGGGCAGGGACTTTCGCGTGAGAAACGCCCTGCGGGATTCTGACCGGTTTTCAAAGGCGGTACTCTATCAGATCCTGCAGATTCTCAGCCGGACCGATGAGAAGCTTAAAAGCGCAAAAGGAGACCGGAATATTATGCTGGAGCAGGCGGTGATGGAGATTTTCTTCTGCCGTCAAAGGGAGAGAAAAATTTGATTAAAATTAAAGAAACGGTGGTTGTTGAGGGAAAGTATGATAAAATAAAGTTAGACTCTATTCTAGACGCCACCGTTATCGCTGTAGATGGATTTCGCATTTTTACCGATAAGGAAACCCTGTCCCTGTTGCGTGCCTTAGCGGATAAAACAGGACTTCTCATCCTGACTGATTCAGATGTGGCGGGGTTTAAAATCCGCCATTATATTGCGGGAGCAGTGGGGCCTGGAAAGGTCAAGCACGCCTATATTTCTGATATTTTCGGCAAGGAGAGCCGGAAGGAAAAGCCCTCCAAAGAGGGAAAGCTGGGGGTGGAAGGGGTTCCAAAGGAGGAGATCCTGCGGGCGCTGGACCGAGCGGGCGTTCTTTGTGAAGAAGGACAGAAGCCGGAGAAGAATCAACGCCCCATCACCAAAGCGGATTTTTTCGAAGATGGTATCACCGGCGGCCCAGGAAGCGCTGGGCTGCGACAGAAGATCATCGAGAATCTTCATCTGCCAGAACATTTGTCGGCCAATGCGCTCTTATCGGTGCTCAACGCACTGATGGACTATGAAGCATATCAAGAGCTTCTTGAGAAAGTGAAATAATCATAAAACAAAGGAGGGAATAAGATGCAGCCAGATAGTTTGCTTTATATTTATCTGTTTTTGCCATTTTGCCTGGTGGTCTATTATCTGATCCCCCAAAAGGGAAAAAACACGGTATTGTTGCTATTGTCTCTGGTGGTCTTTCTCTCCCTGGATATTGTATTTACCCCCTTGTTAATCGCTTCCTGCCTGATTGATTTTGTGGCAGGATGGGTGATCGAACACAACCGGGATAAAAATATACTTTGCCGATTTATTCTCTGTGTGGCTGCGGCCAAGGACTTGGCTACCGTTGCTGTCATGGTGGTTTACCGCGACTTTTTTGGCTTTGTTCTGCCATTGGGATCTATTGTTGTAAGCCTATTATCTCTCAGCTATGTTTATGATATTTATCGTTGCAAGGCCAAAGCCCAAAGAAATCCCGTCAATATGCTTACCTATACCATGATGTTTCCCCGTCTGTATTACGGTCCGTTGACCAGGTATGGGCAGATGGAATATGATCTAAACTACCGGCGGGCGTCCTTGTCCCTGCTGTGTGACGGATTGATCCAGTTTATTCAGGGCCTTGCCAAGAAGGTGCTGATCGCTGATGGAATCACCCGGGTGCTGGATATGATTGTCCGGCTGCCGGACTATAATCAAAGCATTCTTTCCTGCTGGATCTATTTCCTTGCCAGGGTCATGTGGATTTACTTTTTCTACTGTGGCTATCTGGAGATGGGGGCGGGGCTGTGTATGGTGTTTGGATTTAATGTCCGTTCCGGCTTTCACCATCCCTATATGGCCAAAAGCATTGGAAGCTTTTTGAGCCGCTTTAACAACAGCCTTCAGGAATATGTGGAACGTTATTTTTACGATCCGCTTTCTGCACGGATACGGGTACGGTGGATGAAACCTCTGGCAGTTTTCCTGTCGCTGCTCATCATCTGCCTGTTCTACCGAGCCAGTGTCAACATGATTCTGGGAGCGCTGCTGCTCACCCTTGTTTTATGCTTGGAACAACGAAGCCGGTCTGATTCCCGGCGCTTTCACGTCCCTTCTATCCTAGCCCATTTAGGAGTCATTGCTGTCTTAGGACTTTTCATGATCTTGGTAGTAACCGAGTCCCCTGCCGAGGCATGGAGCCTGCTTTTACACATGTTTGGGCTGCATGTGGGAGGAATGGAACTATATAATCAGCAGATCATCTATATATTGACCACCAATTATGTATCGCTGATTGTGGGAGTGATTTTCTGCACCGATATTTTTGCAAGGTTAGCTTCAAAATTTTCTAGCTCTAAAAGTTATCTGGTGAATCTGGCTATTATTATTGTTAATGTGCTAATATTGGTAGTGACAACGTCGTATCTGATTGGTTAGAAATAGGGGGAGAAAAGGCGGTGATCCAATGAAACCAAAGAGAATAGCAGCCATTATCCTGCTACTGATGATGTTTGTCCTTCCGCTCTATGTAGTGCTGGGGGCTCCTCAATTTTGGCAGGATCTGCCTGTTCCTACCTGGAAAACCTTGCAAAACCACACCTACATGGAACAGTTGAATAACTATGTCAGTGGACAGTTTGCGCAAAACAGGACACTGACCGGTATGCAGTCCACTCTGAAATATTATACCGGAGTAAGGGAAGAAAACGGTATTTTTATCGGTGACAACAAGCTGATTAAAAATCTAGAAGAACCAGAGGAGGAGAAGCTGGAGGCCAATATCAGTGCGGTGAATCAGCTTGCTGCGTCTCGTTCCGGAGATGTTTTTCTGGTGCTAATTCCCACTTCTGTGGTTATTAATCAGGAAGAAATTCCTCAATACGCTACCAATGTAAATCAAAGGGATATTATTGACAGGGTATATAATCAGGTGGGGGAAAATGCCAGGACCATTGACGCCTATTCTGCCCTTTTTGAAAAGCGCGAGGAGTATCTGTATTATCGCACCGATGACCGGCTGACCATTAGCGGCGCTTATGAGGTGTATAGCGCGATGATTGACAAAATGGGCCATTACAAGCGTACTATTGACGCCTTTGATGTTGAACACGCCCGTTCCGATTATTATGGGCCCCTTTATCCCATGACCTATTTTAAAAATGTGGAACCAGACCGTCTCAGTTTTTATCATTACACAAAATATGACCGGGAATTTCAAATCAAAGTCTATGGTTCGGGAGAGGTTGTGGAAAGTGATTCCCCCTATTTAACCCGATGGCTGTATACGGATAATCCTGACATGGTCTATCTGGGCGCCGGCCAGATTATGACGGAAATTCATGTAGAAGAAAGCCCTTATGAGGAAAAGCTTCTGCTGTTGGGAGACGACAATGCCTATAAGTTGGGAGAGTTCCTACAACTGCATTTTCAGGATATTACCATTGTCAACACCGCCCGGATTGCAGAGCTTCCGCAGGAGATTGACCTGGAGGAATATGACAAAATTGTCATGGCATTTGATGTGGATACCTTTACACATACCTATCAGCCCTTTGATATGGGCGGCTTGGAGTAGACTGAATTGTAATTTTGAATAGAGAAATCGAGAAGGCCGTCATTGACAATTGAGGCGGCTGTGGGTATAATAAAAAGGCGGTTATACCGCAAGAAGGGCCGCAGTGGCGGAATCGGCAGACGCAAGGGACTTAAAATCCCTCGCTGGCAACAGCGTGACAGTTCAAGTCTGTTCTGCGGCACCAGCTCGCTGCAAGCGATATGACGCTTGCAGCGAGCTTTTTTATCTTTCGGATGATTCCCAAACTGATACACCCCACCATTGCGCTAGTGCAATGGCGGGGTTCTATCTTGTAACTACCTTTTGGGGAAAGAGACAAAAAAGTTGAAGAAATGGACTTTGCTTCTTTACGTTAACAGGTAAAAATGCTATAATAAAACAAACAAAAAGAGGGAATAACCCGTTAAAAACACATTCTGTACGATCAATGTGCAGATAGAGTTGGCTCGCGCATAAAATTAAGATGCAGCTGTGCCGGCGGATGGGTTTCAGAGATTAACAGAAAGGAAAGTTTAACATGGAAAACTATTACCAGCCCGAGATGGAATGCGCATCTCGGGAACAGATTAGGGCTTGGCAGGATGAGCGGCTGGTGAATACGGTCCATCGCGTGTACAAAAATGTACCGTATTACCGGAATTTGATGGAGAAAAAGGGGGTTACTCCTGACGATATCAAATCGGTTGATGATCTGCACAAACTGCCTTTCCTGACAAAAGATGATCTGCGGGATGCTTATCCTTACGGATTACTGGCGACACCTTTGCACGATTGTGTGCGTATCCAGTCTACCAGTGGAACGACAGGACGCCGGGTAGTAGCTTTCTATACCCAACACGATATCGATCTGTGGGATGAATGCTGTGCCCGTGCCATTGTGGCGGCCGGCGGTACAAAGGACGATGTTGTCCATGTCTGCTATGGCTATGGATTGTTCACCGGTGGTCCTGGCCTCAATGGCGGTTCCCATAAAGTAGGCTCTTTGACCCTTCCTATGTCTTCCGGTAATACAGAGCGGCAGATCCAATTTATGTGTGATCTTGGCTCTACAATCCTCTGCTGTACCCCTTCTTATGCTGCTTATTTGGCTGAAAGCATTATAGAGCGGGGCCTGAGAGACAAGATTAAGCTTAAAGCCGGTATCTTCGGAGCAGAAGCTTGGAGCGAGGAAATGCGCCATGATATTGAAGAAAAATTGGGTATTAAGGCCTATGACATCTATGGTTTGACAGAAATCTCTGGACCGGGTGTTTCCTTTGAGTGCAGTGAACAAACGGGCATGCATATCAATGAGGACCACTTTATCGCGGAGATCATCGACCCGGTTACCGGTGAGGTACTGCCGGAGGGCGAGAAAGGGGAGCTGGTCTTCACCAGTATTACCAAAGAAGCATTCCCGCTTATCCGCTATCGGACGAGAGACATCTGCGTTCTCTCCCGGAAGGAATGCTCCTGCGGCCGAACCTTTGTCAAGATGAGCAAGCCCATGGGACGCAGCGACGATATGCTGATTGTCAAAGGCGTCAATGTCTTCCCGTCCCAGATTGAGACGGTTCTGCTCAACAAGGGCTACCCGGCCAACTATCAGATTATTGTCAGCCGTGAAAACAACAGCGACCGTCTGGAAGTCCAGGTGGAGATGACACCGGAAATGTTCTCCGACGCCTTGTCTCAGGTATCCGCTCGGGAGAAAGAACTGGTTGAAGCCCTGAAAGCCATGCTTGGTATCTATGCGGTTGTTAAGCTTGTTGCCCCGAAATCCATTACCCGTAGTGAAGGTAAAGCAGTTCGGATTATCGACAAGCGGAAACTCTATTAATCGAAAGGAGCAATTGCTATGACAGTGAAACAAATCTCCGTGTTTTTGGAGAATAAACCTGGCCAACTGGCAGAATTTACAAAGCTTCTGGAGAAAAATGAAATTGATATGCGGGCAATGTCCTTGGCTGACGCAGAGGACTTCGGCATTCTGAGAATCATTGTGGATGATTCCTATAAAACTGTCTGTGTGCTGAAAGATGCCGGTTATGTTTGCTCCATTACACCGGTTTTGGCGGTGGAAATTCCCGACAAGCCGGGCAGCCTTGTCAAGGTGTTGGATATTCTGGGAGAAAACGGCATCAACCTGGAGTATACCTACGCGTTTATTACCCGCAAAAAGGACGTAGCTTATATGATCCTGCGGGTGACAGACAACGAAAAAGCGGGAGATGTGCTGAGCAAAAACGGGATAAGGATTTATTGCCAGCACGAAATTTCCGAGTTGTTTGATTAAAAGAAAAATACATTTCTTGTGATCACCAAAAGAAGATCGGCCTCCGCAATTGGAGGCCGATCTTCTTTGATACTGTATGAAAAATATGATAGATCTTTTAACTAGGGATTATTTTTTCTTGCGGGAGAGAACCACTACAGAGCCAGCGCTCAGGGCCAGGACTGCCAGTGCTCCAGCGATCATGCTGTGATCTCCAGAAGACGGGTTCTCTTTGTCGCTGTTGCCAGAACCAGTTCCATTGGCGGAATCATTTCCACTGCCAGACGGCCAATCCCAGTCCCTGCCGCCTGCCTGGTCTTCGTCAGAGCCAGGAATGCTGGGCTTGTCAGTGCCAGGTGTGGGTTCTGGCTCTGTCACCGCTTCCTCTTCCCTTGTCACCACAATCACATATTCGCTCTCTTCACCTTCCAGGCGCAGAGTAACTACAATCTCGTTTTCTCCTACCT
>NZ_CBDTOK010000124.1:0-18851 GCF_965361945.1 Zongyangia sp.
GATTGAGGTAGTAGCGGAGAATCTGGTGGGAAGCCACATCTATTTTGATGTAGTGTCCGTGGGGGCGACCATCAATCTCATGCTGGCGGCCGTAAAAGCAAAAGGCCTGACCGTGCTCGAGAATGTGGCAAAAGAGCCTCACATTGTTGATCTTGCCAACTTCCTTAACTCTATGGGAGCCGATATTCGTGGCGCGGGAACGGATGTCATCAAAATTCATGGTGTTCAGCATTTGGGAACAACCAATTATTCCATTATACCTGATCAGATTGAGGCTGGCACATACATGATTGCCGCAGCTGCTACCGGCGGCGATGTGCTCATTAAGAATGTCATCCCTAAGCATCTGGAATCCATTACAGCCAAGCTCATCAAAGCAGGGGCGGAAGTGGAGGAGTTTGACGATTGTCTGCGGGTTTGGCGCACAGGTCCTTTGGAGCGGACGAGCCTGAAGACAATGCCCCATCCTGGATTCCCCACCGATATGCAGCCGCAGATGACAACCCTGCTTTCGATGGCCAATGGTACCTCTATTGTCACCGAAGGAGTCTGGGATAATCGTTTCCGCTATGTGGATGAGTTGCGGCGGATGGGCGCTAATATTCAGGTTGATGGCAAAGTGGCAGTGATTGAGGGAGTTCCTCAGCTTCATGGGGCACCGGTGCGCGCTACGGATCTGCGGGCAGGCGCCGCGCTGATGATCGCGGGACTTTGCGCAGATGGTGTGACGGAAATTGAGGACATTTATCATATTGAACGTGGTTATGAGAATATTGAGGTCAAGCTGAAAGGCTTGGGAGCCAATATTCGCAAGGTTATGATTCCGGAAGAAACCCTGGCTAAGGCATTATAGCGCTATTTGATGAAGCAAATAAACGGATGAGCAAAACCTTCGTGTTTTGCTTTTTTGCTGTATTTCCTTGACTATCGCCAGAAGGAGGAGAGCTTGTGTCGCGCATTTGTCCACTTTATAGCGGAAGCAGCGGAAACTGCACCTATCTAGGCGGAGGAAAGGATGGTATCCTCATTGATGCTGGGGTCAGCTGTCGAAAGATTTTAAGTGGTTTGCAGCAAATCGATGTGGATCCTGGACAAATCAGGGCGATTCTCGTTACCCATGAGCACACCGACCATATTAAGGGACTCAGGATTCTATTAAAAAAGCTTCCCGTTCCAGTTTACGGATCCAGAGAAACTTTGGAGTACATAGAACAAAACGACCTGGTGCCTCCTACGGCAGAGTTGCGGGAGATTGCCGATACCATGGAGATTGCTCGGATGGAGATCACCCCCTTTGATACCTCTCATGATTGTGCCCACAGCCTTGGTTTCCGCATCCATATGGCTGATGACCGCTTGGTGGGATATGCTACCGATACGGGTTGCATTACCGACGCTGTGGATCGTGGCCTGAGCGGTTGCGATGTAGTGGTACTTGAATCTAACTATGACAGAGGAATGCTGCAAAGCGGCAGGTACCCTTATCATCTTAAGCGGCGGATTGCCTCACCTCAGGGGCACCTTTCCAATGAGGATTGTGCGACACAAATTGCAAGTCTGGTGAAATCGAAAGCCACCCGTTTTATTTTGGCCCACCTAAGCCGGGAAAATAACCTGCCTGATATCGCCTATCAATCATCCCTTTCTCAGCTATTGCTAGAGCAGATGAAACCGGGAATTGATTTTACCTTGGACGTTGCGTCCCGATATGAAGTGAGCAGGATGCTCACCTTTTAATGTGGATTGAAAAACACCTCCCGCGGGAGGTGTTTTCTGGTTGAAGAAAGGAAGAGATACTTGCTAAGCGTGGAAATATTGTGTGTAGGAAGGCTCAAAGAAAGGTATTGGACAGAAGCGGTAGCAGAATATACAAAGCGCCTCCAATCCTTTTGTAAGCTGCGCATTACGGAAATTCCGGAATGCAGGGTGGGGGATCGGCCTACTGGGGGAGAAATTGAAAAAGTGCTGGAAACGGAAGGAAACGCCATCCTTCAAAAAATCTCTCCGAGCGCCTATGTGATCCCAATGTGTATCGAGGGAAAATCTTTATCTTCCGAAAAGTTGGCGGAAACATTGCAGAACGTAGCAATCGGTGGAAAAAGTCAGGTTTGCTTTGTCATTGGCGGATCCTTTGGCCTGTCAGATGCGGTGAAACGCCGCGGGGATTTGCGGCTTTCTGTGTCAGCTATGACATTTCCTCATCAACTGTTTCGCATTATGCTGTTAGAGCAAATATATCGGGCTTTTTCCATCGATGCCCATACCCAATATCACAAATAAAAGGGACCGGAAATTTCCGGTCCCTTTTTTAGCTAATCTGCGTTTCTCCTTTGCTAAAAAGTTCAGGATGGGAAGAGAGACTGCCGTCTGGCTGCAAACTATAGGCGTCAAAGATACGCTCGTAATGATAGCCATAGGTGTCATCCGCCCTCAGAAGGACAGATACCATATCGTCAGTCTGGACATCAAGATTTTCTTTTACAGGAATTTCCAGAGAGACTCCCATGAGCATTTCCTCTGTTACCTGGATGGGATATACCTTGGCATCGCTTCCATTGACCTGAATAACAAGCTCCGCCTTTTCCACCTGATTGTCGCCGTAAGGATCTGGCAGATACATAAAAACTTCAAAGCTGCCATCCAGTGTCAACTGTTGATGAACTGGATCAAATTCTGTACTGCCCCAATAGCTGGCACTTTCCAGAGTAAGGAGATACTCTCCCTGCAGGTTGTAAAATTCGCCGATGGTCTGGGTCTGCTTTTCGTCGCCCTGTTGGAGCACCCCCATCACCACTAAATTCTCACAAAGGGGAATCTGACCTTCCGCAGTGAATACCAGCCCCAGATCGGAATCCTGTTGCGCTTTTGGCACAACTTCCTGCTGTTGGCCATCATACATGAGGAGGAATGTAACCTGAGCGGCCTCTTTCGCGGATTTGGGGGTTGCAGTCATGGAAATATTTAGCTTTTTGCCTTCGCGATCAAAATTACCGGTTTCACAGCTGGAATAGGAAAAAATATTGTTTTGCTCTTTTAGGGAAGCCTCGATATTACCGATACCGCTGTCAATACTGCTTTGAAGGTTTCTTTGCATTTCGGAAATGTTAGTTTGCAGATTTTGTATTTCGGAACGCAATCGGTGGGTCTGCCCTAACAGAAGGCAGATGACCACAATGCCAAGCACAGCAGCTCCGGCAAATACAGAAATCAAAATGTAGTATCGCTTTTTCTTATTTTCGTCCATAAAGCCTCCTTTTGCTGGATTATACCTCAAAATCCACAACAACCCGGTCACAGATAACCTGGTGGACGAACTCTTTGACAGCCAAATGGGCCGGATGGGTTTGATATCCATCCAGCGCCTCTTTGGAGGTGAGTTCGCTGTATAAACACAGGTCGTATCCCTTAGGATTAAAATTGACCCCTACCTGGGCCTTGAGCAAGCCGGGTACAATTCCAACCAGCGCCTCTAGTTTTTCCTTGATAATTTGGCCATTTTGGGCTTTGTTGCCACCAGCGGCCTCTTCTTTAAGATTCCAAAATACAATGTGTTTGACCATAAGCGGCCTCCTTTTTATTTATGAAGATATCATTATAAAACGCTGTGCTGCCAATACTTGCGGTCCAGACTGCGGTATTGTACTGCCTCGGCAATATGGGGCGCATCAATGACTTCTGCTCCTTCTAAATCGGCAATGGTGCGGGCAACTTTGAGAATCCGGTCATAAGCCCGGGCGGAAAGGCCCATGGAGTCAAAGGCCGCTTTCAGAAGGGAATTGCCTTTATCGGAGATAGGACACATCTCCGAGAGCAGCCCGCTGGTAATCCGGGCGTTGGAGGTAATCCCGGTTCCTTCAAAGCGCTGTAGCTGAATTTCACGCGCTTTTTCCACCCTGGCACGGATAGCGGCAGACGGCTCTGCTTTTTCAGAGGAAGACAGGTGCTCATATTCTACCGGCATGACGTCCACATGGAGATCAATGCGATCCAGCAGAGGGCCAGAAACCTTGGAAAGATAGTGGGCAACAGCCTTAGAAGAACAGGTACAGGGCCGGGTAGGATGGCCGTAATAGCCGCAAGGACAGGGATTCATGGCGGCAACCACCATGATAGAGCAAGGGTAGCTCATTTGTCCTGCCGCCCGGGAGATGGTGACCATATGGTCCTCCATAGGCTGGCGAAGCACCTCCAGGACACTGCGGTTAAATTCGGGCAGTTCATCCAAAAACAAAACGCCGTTATGGGCCAGAGAAATTTCACCGGGAGCCAGGTTGTAGCCCCCTCCAGCTAACCCAACAGCAGATACGGTGTGGTGCGGGGCCCGAAAGGGTCGAGTCCGGATCAGAGAATTGCCTTCCCCCAACTGTCCACAAATCGAATAAATTTTGGTGGTCTCAATGGCCTCATCAAATGTCATCGGGGGCAGGATAGAGGGCAGACGTTTGGCCAGCATACTCTTCCCAGAACCGGGAGGACCGATCAAGATCATATTATGAGCGCCGGCCGCCGCGATTTCCATAGCGCGCTTTGCTTCGGCTTGCCCCTTGACGTCACGAAAATCCAGCGTTTGAAGAGCTGACTCGGCAGAAAAGGGAGGAGAGATCAGAGGCTGTATCGGGGCTTCTCCGGAAAAATGCCGGATTAAATCGGTGAAATGGGATACAGGATAGACCGCGATCCCTTTTACCACTGCGGCTTCGGCTCCATTTTGAGCCGGGACAAAAACGCCAGAAAAGCCTTCCTCTTTGGCCTTGAGAACCATGGGAAGCACACCACTGACATGGCGAACTTCGCCGGAAAGGGACAGCTCTCCTAAAAAGGCAAAGGAATCGGTGGGGAAACTGATTTGGCCAGAACCCTGTAATATTGCAATCATGATCGGCAGATCATAGAGCGGGCCGGATTTGCGAATATCCGCGGGGGCAAGATTGACAGTAATCCGGCTGACAGGCAGGGTATAGCCGCAGTTTTTGATAGCGGCCTTGACCCGGTCTTTAGACTCCTTGACAGCTGTGTCAGGAAGGCCGACGATATCAAAGCTGGGAAGACCGGTGGCGATGTCTACCTCCACAGCGACCACAACCGAATGTATTCCATACACTGCAAGACTGGATATTTTGCAGAACATCTATGCCACCGCCTTTTGGCCAATTTTTAGAAATATTATAACATAGTTCGACAATGGAAGAAAGTATGAGAGGGAAAAATCCCTCATTGTTTTTTATTGGATCATAATAAAAAATAGTATATTTATTTTGGATTATTGTAGAAAACAACATAAAAATAGGGGATTTTTAGTCAAATTGTTCTTCGATTTGTATTGAAACTGCATACGAGCTATAGTAAAATAGAAGGGTAAATAGCGTGAGGAAATCACAATTCAAAGAAAATGGGTGATGTAAGATGACAGAGATGCAGAAATATCAGCTTTGGTGCGACAAAAATCTGGAAGACAAAGATGTAGTGGCAGATTTGGAGCAGATTAAGGGCAATCAAGAGGAGATATACGACCGTTTTTACAGGGAGCTTGAATTCGGTACAGCAGGACTGCGGGGTGTCCTAGGCGCAGGCACCAATCGAATGAATATTTATACAGTCCGCAAGGCCACCCAGGGGTTTGCCAATTATCTGATTAAAAACAATAAATCCAAGGGAATCGCCATCGCTTACGATTCCCGCATCAAATCGGATGTCTTTGCCAAAGAGGCGGCCTGTGTTCTGGCGGCCAACGGTATTAAGGTATATTTATATAAAGAATTGATGCCCACACCGGCCCTTTCCTTTGCGGTGCGTGATTTGCATTGTGACGCAGGTATTGTTGTTACCGCCAGCCACAATCCGGCAAAGTATAACGGCTATAAGGTATATGGCAGTGACGGCTGCCAGTTAGATGTGGAGGATGCCAATCAGGTGTTGGCGGAGATCGTCAAGCTGGATATCTTCTCGGATATCAAATTCATTGGCTTTGAAAGCGCAATGTCTACCAACCTCATCGAATACATAGGTGAAGATTTGATTGACCGGTTTATTGAGGCGGTAAAGGCCCAGGAAATTGTGCCAGGGGCATGTGCGAAGGCCAACCTTAAAGTAGTGTATACTCCTCTGAATGGCGCCGGAAACCGCTGTGTCAGGGAGATCCTCAAACGGATTGGGGTCAGCGATGTGACTGTTGTCAAGAGCCAGGAAATGCCCGATGGCAATTTCCCCACCTGTCCCTATCCTAATCCTGAGATCCGGGAGGCTCTAAATGAGGGACTCAAAGTCTGCGAAGAGGTAGGACCGGATTTACTGTTGGCCACCGACCCTGATTGTGACCGTGTAGGTATTGCTGTAAAAGATGGAGATGACTATCGCCTCTTTACCGGCAACGAAGTAGGTGCCCTCCTGCTGGAGTTTATCTGTAAAGTGCGTACTGCAAACGGAACAATGCCGAAAAATCCTATTGCGGTCAAGAGCTTTGTAAGTACCTCCATTGTGGAAAAGATTGCGGAAGAGTATGGCGTGCAGGTCATTAATGTACTCACCGGTTTTAAATATATTGGACAGCAGATTTTGGCATTGGAGAAAAAGTGCGAGCAGGATCGGTTTATCCTCGGATTTGAAGAGAGTTACGGTTACCTTTCTGGAAGCTATGTTCGGGATAAAGATGCTGTCAACGGTTCTATGCTCATCTGCGAAATGGCCGCATATTACAAGCTTCAAGGCATGACACTGGTAGATGCGGTGAACAAACTTTATGACAAGTACGGCAAATACCTGCATAAGATCGGTAACTTCGCTTGTGAAGGTGCTGCCGGCATGGAACGTATGAAACAGATCATGGCGGATCTTCGGGCCAATGTACCGGCAGAAATCGGAGGCTATGAGGTAGTTTGGTTCTCTGATTACGCAAGCTCGGTGAAGAAAAATTTGAAGACCGGCGAAGAAGTGGAGATTACACTGCCCAAATCTGATGTATTGGCCTATGACTTAACCGATAATCTGGGAGTCATTGTCCGGCCGTCGGGAACAGAACCGAAGATTAAGGTTTATTACACCGCTGTAGGCAGTACCTGGGAAGAAGCCGAGGAGAAACAAGCAAAAATGGCGGCGGATATGAACAAAATGATGGGATTTTAAGATGGCAGACCTTTAATAAAAGCGGCCGCAAAGTTGCGGCCGCTTTTATTAAGAATAAAGAGGAGGGTCGATATCTCCGAAGTTTCATGCAATAAGAGAAAATCAAAGGGGAAAAACGAAAAAAATAAGAGGATATCCATAAAAAGTCTTGCATTTTGTTCCGAGTTATGATAACATTCTATTGTTAGCGTGAGTAGTGAAAGAGGTGACTCAGATGAAAAAAGGAATCCATCCGGATTACCAGCCGACAACAATTAAATGTGCTTGCGGTGAGGTCATTGAGACCCGCTCTACCAAAAAGGACATCCGCGTTGAAATTTGTTCCAAGTGTCATCCATTCTTCACCGGTAGACAGAAACTCGTAGATACCGGCGGACGTGTTGACAGATTCAAAAAACGTTTTGGTATGGACAAATAAGCAATTTTATATTTGCGAAACGCAGGCGGTGCATGCTATGTGCACCGCCTTTGTTGTGTGCCGGGGAAGGAGAGTCTCAACCGTGAAGGACTATATTACCCTGAATCAGCGGGCCCAGGATGAATTTGTAGAGCGAAAATCCCGCTTTATCGGGACAGCGACGCCAGTATCTACGCAGGAGGAAGCTATCGCTTTTATTGATGAAATGCGCTCGAAATATTGGGATGCCACACACAATGTTTATGCCTATATCCTCCGAGATGGAACTAAACGGTACAGCGATGATGGAGAGCCCCAAGGAACAGCCGGTGTCCCAGTGCTGGACGTGTTACAGAAAGAAGGGCTCACCGATCTGTGCGTGGTGGTGACCCGGTATTTTGGCGGCATTCTTTTGGGAGCTGGAGGCCTAGTGCGCGCCTACTCCCATGGGGCCAAAATCGCGGTAGATGCTGCAGGAATAAAACCTATGAGTGTCTGCAAGGTCTATGAGCTAGAGATGGATTACAGCCAATATGGAAAGATTACCTACCTGTTGCCAAAATTCCACGCAGTGACCCTGGAATCCGACTTTGGCGTTGTGGTTAAAATGAGGGTCATGATGCGGGCTGTTTATGCAAGCCAGTTTCAGCGGGAATTAGAAGAACTCACCAGTGCAACCGTATTCCCCTACGAGATAGAGGAGGTTTGGGACTGTATTCCAGAAAAGTAAACCCCATGAATTTTTATATTTTTTTGGGGAATCAGAAGGAATTTAGACATAATTTTAGAATAATATAGTAGAAGGATTTCCTCGCGTTTTTGGGTGCAGGAATCGTTGGCCTCTGAAATGCCTGGCTAAGTAAGAAATTAGGAAAAAAGGAACTTTTGCTCGGGGAGGTTGTGCAGCAATGACCATTAGGGAACAGACGGAAGCACTGGAACGACAGACACTCTCCAAACGCGCTGCCCTTGCCTGTGAGTCACAGGGCAGGGATATCCCCATTGAGGAATGTCCTCTCAGAACCTGCTATCAGCGGGACAGAGACCGGATTATCCACTGCAAATCATTCCGGCGCCTTAAGCATAAGACCCAGGTTTTTTTGGCCCCTCAAGGGGATCATTACCGCACCCGTCTCACCCACACCCTGGAGGTAGCCCAGATAGCTAGAACGATTGCCAGAGGATTGCGGCTCAATGAGGACTTGACCGAGGCGGTGGCAATGGGCCACGATTTGGGCCATACTCCCTTTGGTCATGCCGGGGAACGGGCGCTCAATGAAATTTGTCCCTACGGATACAAGCACTACCTGCAAAGCGTGCGGATTGTAGAGCGGCTGGAGAAGGACGGAAAAGGGCTTAACCTGACCAAAGAGGTCCGGGACGGCATCGCTTGCCATACTACTGGCCCCGTGGCAAAGACATTGGAGGGACAGATTGTCCGCTACGCCGACCGGATTGCTTATATCAACCATGACATTGAGGATGCCATCCGGGCTGGGGTGATGGAGGAGGCGGATATCCCCGACCACATCCATCAGGTACTTGGAGACACCAAATCCAAGAGAATTACGACCCTTGTTTCCTCGGTCATTAACAACAGCACCGATGAAATTCGGATGGATGATGAAATCTTTGCGGCATATCAGGAAATTCATCATTTTATGTTTGAAAAGGTTTATACCAACCCTCTGCCCAAGGGAGAAGAGGGAAAGGCACAGGATATCATTATCAAGATCTACGAGTATTTTATTCAGCATCCAGAGCAGCTGCCTGATGAATATAAAGTGATTTTGGAACAGGAAGATGTGCACCGCGCTGTCTGTGATTATGTGTCTGGTATGAGCGATTACTATGCAATTCACATTTTCTCAAAGATCTTTATTCCACAGGGGTGGAGTAAATACTAACATCTGCGCAAAGGAGGGGAAAACCGATTGATTCCGGATTCATTTATACAGGAGCTCAAGTACAACAGTGATATTGAGCAGGTGATCTCCTCCTATGTGAACCTGAAACGCCGGGGCAGAAATCTGGTGGGCCTCTGTCCTTTTCACAGTGAAAAGACCCCATCCTTCACGGTTTATCCAGATAGTCAGTCCTTCTACTGTTTTGGATGCGGTGCCGGCGGAGACGTTATCACTTTTATCAAGAAGATTGAAAATTTGGAATATGTAGAAGCCCTTCGATTTCTGGCAAAGCGGGCCAACATGCAGATGCCGGAGGATGTAGAGGGGGACAAAACAGCAAGGCTTCGCACCCGTATTTTGGAGCTCAACCGGAAGCTGGCGCGTTTTTTCCACGAGCAGCTCATTGCTCCTTCGGGACGGAAGGCTCTCAGCTATCTGAGGGGGAGAGGCATTACCGATAAAATAATTCGCCACTTTGGGCTGGGTTTTGCCCCGCCGGGATGGGATAACGCCCGGAATTTTCTGCGGCAAGAGGGGTTTACTTATGAAGAAATGCTTGCTGCAGCCGTTGTAGTGCGAGGAAGAAACGATTCGGTATATGACCAATTCCGGGATCGGGTAATTTTCCCAATCATCGATATTCGGGGCAATGTCATCGCCTTCGGAGCGAGAACGATGGAAGGGAGCGGTCCCAAATATCTCAATTCCTCAGATACCATTGCCTATAAAAAGAGCAGAAACCTGTTTGCGTTAAATTTTGCTAAATCCAGCAAGCAGGACTGCTTGATTTTAGCGGAAGGATATATGGATGTCATCGCCCTCCACCAAGCTGGATTTGACAATGCGGTGGCCACCTTGGGAACGGCGCTGACACCGGAACAGACCCGGTTGATTTCTCAATATACAAACAGCGTTGTCATCGCTTATGACTCAGATGGAGCGGGACAAGCCGCCACCAAACGGGCGATCAATATGTTTTCTGATGTGGGGGTCCACGTCAAGGTACTCACGATTCGCGATGCAAAGGATCCAGACGAGTTTATCAAAAAGTTTGGAGCCAAACGTTTTAAGATGTTAATGGACGGTTCATCAAATGCCATTGAGTTTGAGCTTTCTAAAATAGGCAGTCGATATGACTTGGAGACAGACGATGGAAAAGTGGGCTATCTAAAGGAGGCAGCAAATCTGTTGGCTTCGATTTACAATCCCATCGAACGGGATGTGTATGCTTCCAAGACAGCTCACGATCTGGGAATTTCCAAAGACGCGTTTTTGCTTCAGATAAAATCTGTCATAAAACGAAGGCAGCAAAAGGAAAAAAGAAAGGATACGCTGAAGATTGCCGCGGCAGAACCAGTAGGTGCTCCACCTGATCCTGAACGGAGTAGAAACTTGAAAGCAGCGGTGATTGAAGAGCGGATTTTAGCAATTCTATTAAAAAATCCTGATTATTTTATGGACATTTCGCATAAACTGAAGGAAGAAGACTTTGTGACCCAATCGAACCGTAAGATTTATGCGGTTCTTGCTGAAAGGCTGCAAGAACAAAAGCCCATTGACCTTGGCTATTTAGGCGCCTTTTTTGATGAAGGTGAAATGGCCAGGATTACGGGCCTTATGGTGTCCATTGCAGGAATGAATTTTTCTCTGGCAGACTTGGAGGAATATATCAGTTCCTTACAGTCGGTCCGGGATGAAAAAAAGCCACAGGATGTGGCTGGGATGAGCAACGAAGAGACGATAGAATATTTGAAGCGTCTTGCGGCTAAGAAAAAATAGGGGGTAAAAATTTGGGCACACAGGATAAGAAAACAGTACTAAAAGAACTGCTGGATTTGGGAAAGAGCAAAGGAAAGCTCTCTTCCAAGGACATTCACGACGCTCTGGACGATCTGGATTTCGATGTGGAGCAGGTGGAGAAGCTTTACGACACCTTGGAAGCCAACAATGTGGAAATTGTTGATGACTTTACGCCAGAGGCAGATCCAGTATTTGAATCCACCGAGCCGGAGGATCTGGAAAATGCCCTTTCTACCGAGGGAATCAACATTGACGATCCGGTAAAGGTGTATCTGAAAGAAATCGGACGGGTTCCTCTGTTGACCTCAGAAGAGGAAATCGATCTTGCCACCCGGATGTCTCAGGGAGATCCCTACGCACGCAAACGGTTGAGCGAAGCAAACCTGCGGCTGGTGGTCAGCATTGCAAAACGCTATGTGGGACGCGGCATGCAGTTCTTGGATCTGATCCAAGAAGGTAACCTGGGACTCATTAAGGCCGTAGAAAAATTTGACCATACCAAAGGATTTAAGTTTTCTACCTATGCGACTTGGTGGATTCGTCAGGCCATTACACGTGCCATCGCTGACCAGGCGAGAACCATCCGGATTCCGGTGCATATGGTGGAAACCATCAACAAGGTGAAAAAGGTGAGCAGCCAGTTGCTCCATCGCAATGGTCATGAGCCAACAGCGGAGGAGATTTCCGTAGAGCTTGACATGCCGGTAGATAAGGTACGGGAAATTATGCGGGTAGCCCAAGAGCCGGTTTCTCTGGAAACGCCAATCGGTGAAGAAGAAGACAGCCATCTGGGTGACTTCATTCAGGATGACGACGCGCCTGCTCCGGCGGAAGTGGCGTCTCATACCCTGTTAAAAGAGCAGCTTAGCGATGTTTTACAGACCCTAACCCCCAGAGAGGCCAAGGTGCTCCGTTTGCGTTTTGGTCTGGAAGACGGTCGCTCCCGCACCCTGGAAGAGGTAGGCAAGGAGTTTAACGTGACCAGGGAACGCATCCGTCAGATTGAAGCCAAAGCTCTGCGTAAACTGCGCCATCCAAGCCGCAGCAAAAAGCTCAAGGATTTCCTGGATTAGCCATTTGACAAAAATCCACTATTATAGTATATTTAATTTGAAGTTTAAGCTGAATGGAGGGAAGGGCCGTGCATATTACGCTGGAATCCGATTATGCCACGCGGATTGCCTATTGCTTGGCAAAAGCGCCAGGCCGGATGGATGCGAAGAGCATATCCGAGGAGACGGGGGTTACCCTGCGCTTTTCCCTGAAAATTTTGCGCAAGCTGGTGGCAAGCGGTATTGTCAAGTCTTTTAAAGGGACCCAGGGTGGATACGAATTGGCTCGAGATCCCAAAGACATTTCTCTTTGTGAAATCATCGAGACGGTGGAAG
This sequence comes from Zongyangia sp., assembly GCF_965361945.1. NCBI lineage: Bacteria > Bacillati > Bacillota > Clostridia > Eubacteriales > Oscillospiraceae > Zongyangia > Zongyangia sp. The sequence continues at coordinate 12,612 of NZ_CBDTOK010000124.1, forward strand.
GGCCGCTCCTCATCAACCGATGTATCGGAGAGGATTTTGTTTGTACCCGGAAAAAGACAAAACCCTGCCAGTTTCAATGTACTTTTCGGGAGATTAGCCAAATGGTGATTGATCGCCTGCAAGAAAAGACGTTGGATCAGTATTTGGACGATGATGGTATTTAACCTTACATAGGCAGAGAGGCCGGACCTAATAGGTCCGGCCTCTTTATGACAAAAAACCGGCTGTAAAAAGCCGGTTTTTTATTTGTTTATTTATTTGCGTCGGCATGTCGGATTTGTGCCCGGCGGATTTTTCCGCCTAAGGTTTTGGGCAGCTCATCCACAAACTCAATAATGCGGGGATATTTATAGGGAGCGGTAGTGTGTTTGACGTGGTTTTGCAGCTCCTTAATAAGCTCTGGACTGGGGGTATAGCCCTTAGCCAACACTACGGTAGCCTTGACGACCTGTCCGCGGATGGGATCGGGCGCGCCGGTGATGGCACATTCTACCACCGCAGGATGCTCGATCAGGGCGCTTTCTACTTCAAAGGGTCCAACGCGGTAACCGGAACATTTGATAACATCATCGCTGCGTCCGACAAACCAATAGTAGCCTTCGCTGTCCCGCCAAGCAACGTCGTGGAGGTTATAGCACTCTCCGCCCAGTGCTTCATTTGTCTGAACTTTGTCCTGATAATAGCCCCGGAACAGGCCTACAGGGGGATGCTCCTTAACGCCAAAGATGCAGATTTCTCCCTCTTCACCGTCTTCACATTCCTTGCCTTCAGCGTTGATAAGCCGGATATCGTAGATGGGAGAAGGCTTGCCGGTAGAACCGGCCTTGGGCTCAAACCAGGGGAAATTGGCGAGAAGAACTGTACTTTCGCTCTGACCAAAGCCTTCTGTCATTTTGACGCCGGTAAGATCATACCACTTACGCCAGATCTCTGGGTTAAGGGGTTCTCCAGCGTTACAGCAGGTTTCGATTGAGGAAAGGTCAAACTTGCTGACATCCTCCTGTAGCATGAAACGGAACATGGTGGGAGGGGCGCAGAAGGTGGTTACCTTGTACTTTTCCAGCTTTTCCAAAAGCTTTAAGGGGACGAATTTTTCCATATCATAGGCAAAGATAACAGCGCCGCAGCACCACTGGCCGTAAATTTTGCCCCAGCCAAACTTAGCCCAGCCAGAATCGGAAACACTCATATGCAGCTTGTTTTCCTGTACCCGCTGCCAGTATTTTGCGGTTACTATATGTCCCAGAGGATGGATGAAATTATGCTGTACCATCTTGGGCATACTGGTAGTACCGGAGGTAAAGTAGATCAGCATGATATCATCGTTGTCATTGGCTTCTTCTCCGGTAGGACGGTCAAACTCGGTAGGATATTTCGCGATTTCTTCATCAAAGGTCAGCCAGCCGGGACGCTTTCCGCCGGCAACTGCACAACATTTGATGGAGGGGGATTCCTTCATAGCGCCCTCGACCTGCTCAATGACATAGTCGTCATCGATACACACCATCATGGAAATTTGTGCGGCGTTGGCCCGGTAGATCAAGTCTTTTTTGGCGAGCTGAAGGTTACCGGGAATGAGGATGGCGCCAATTTTGTGCAGCGCGACGGCGGCGATCCAGTATTCCCACCGGCGGCGGAGGATCAGCATGACAACACTGCCCTTTTTGATGCCACAGTCTTTGAAAAAGTGGGCTGCCTGGTTGGACAGTTTACGGATATCCTCAAAGGTGAATATTTTTTCGTTGTCGTGATCGTCGCACCAGACCAGTGCCTTTTTATTTTTGTCCTCTTTGGCCCAGGCATCGACAACATCAAAACCAAAATTAAAGTGATCGGGAATATTGACGCGATAGTTTTGCTTAAAATCTTCATAGGAATCGAATTCCTGCCGAGGCAGGAAACGGTCTAACACGGACATTGTTATCATCTCCTTGTAATTTTGCCTGCTTATTCCGCAATCACCGTTAGGAAGGTGGCAGGCTCATTACCTGCACAGGACTGCCCATGAGGATATTGGGGATTAAAGTAGACGGTATCACCAGCATTTAAAATGATTTCCTGATTGTCGAAGGTGAGTTTGACGCTGCCTTCTAGTACCATGTTGAATTCCTGACCGCTGTGGGTGACCAGATCTGCAGGAGCCTGAGAGGGGTCCAGAGTAACCAGCAGGGGCTGCATCACCTTGCGGGCATAGCGATAGGCAAGATCTTTAAAATGATAACCGGGATATCGGTCAGCTGTGATACCCTTACCGGCCCGAACAACGTGATATGTGGTCAATTTTCCGGATTCACCGGAGAGAAGTTCGTTAAAATCTACACCGAATTTGTTGGCAATCTGAAAGATAATGTTGATCGGGATGTTATAGCCATCCTTTTCATAGCCTAAATATGTGTTGACGTCAATCCCCAATTCTTTGGCCAGTTGCTCCGGTGTATAGTCACATACTTCCCGTAGCTCCCGCAAACGGGCCGCCAGCTCATGGAGTTTTTCTTCCATCTTCAACGCATCCTTTCTGTTGAAAAAATGAATGATATAAAATAAAAAATCCGCCCTAATTGCTTAGGGCGGATTATATATCCGTGGTACCACCTAAATTCAGAAAAAATTCTGCACTCATTACATGCAGGCAGACGCCGACATGCTTTCCTTATATCGGGGGATCACCGCTGAAGCCTACCGAGAAAATATTCCTTTCAGTCCAGTGCTCAAAGGCGACATTCCATATTGCTCTCACGAAGATTTACAGCAACCATCTTCTCTCTGGGCTTTAAGCAAATATGTACTCTTCCTCATCAACGCATTATCATATTGTCCTATATTATAATGCGCCTTTTAGCAAAAGTCAACAGTTTTTGGATAAATACGGCGAAAAGGAAAGCCGTCCAGTACTGGACGGCTGAGGTTGAGGCTATGCTAACGGGTATGAATATCGCTGGCGTCGGCAGCAATTTGATATCCCATTTTATTCAGGCGGTTTTCTATGAGATCGTAAGAAACGCCGCTGCTGTCATAGTCGATGGCAACAAGATGAGAATCGAGGCTGACACTGACAGAATGGACGCCGTGCATCTGGTCGAGACCTCGTTTCACATCCTTAAGATCATGCTTGTCGTCTACGTTTTCAATAATAAAATAGGCACTTTCCTGTGGCATATCATCACCTCGTTTTTATTATTCCCTAAAAGACAAAAATTTTACGTTTTTATCAGGGAATCATTGAGGAAGAATGATATTTTTATAACTGTTTTTTTGAAAAATTTACGATAGCGCCAACAATACACAGCACTGTGAGAAGCAAAGTGACAACACAAGCGCTTATCATCTCGTCAACTCCAATGCCCGAGAGCAGGGAGATGTTGCCGGAACCCAAAGTAATAGGATTGTAGGGCGCTGCCTGAGGAAAGATGCCAATCAAGAGCAAAAAACCCAGGATGCCAGCAGTGAGAAGAATACCGCCATATCCGCCTCCAATGAGGGTACTGCAAAATAGAAGCAAAGCTATGATAAAGATTCCTAAAAGCCAAAGGCAAAAAAACGAAAAGAAAAGGTGAGACGGCGCATGTTTCCCAAAGAGAATGAGGGTATAAATCCATGTCCCCACTGCAGACAAAACATAGCAGAAACTCCATAAAAGGCCGGAGGCAGTGAATTTGGCGAGAATGACCGTGGGCCGAGCAAGACCTTTGGACAACATATTGATCAGAGTTCCCCGCTGCATTTCTTGGGATATAGAGCCATTGAGAAGAATTAGCAGGACAATAATGCCAATTTGCGTTATGTTTTTAAAAAACTGGGCATAGGCATCCATCCAGGTGGGGGCGGGAATATTGATGGTGAGTTCGAGACCATCCATAGGGATTAATTTCAGGAGTTCTGGCATGATTTTTGCTAAGGCGGGACTCACTAACCCGAAAAGTAGCAGGACAATAAAAAGAATCAGCGCCTTAAAAGTCCGGATTTGCTCCTTAAATTCTTTCCCCATAAAAGCAAGATAACCACTCATTTGACCACCTCCAGAAAGAGATTTTCTAAAGAAGGCTCTAGAAGTTCAAATTTGATCAGGGAGAAACCTTCTTCCAGGAGCAACCTAAGAATTGCCTGTTTTGATTCTTCTGCACCGGTGAAGCGGACTATTACATCCCGCTCTTGTTTTGTGCAGCCTTTTATTCCAGAAAGTGCGGATAGCCTCTGGATCAGCAGATCGTTTTGGGAGGAATCAGCCAGGGAGATGAGGACCCGATCTTGTCGATAGGAATTCTTGATTTCTTCCAGCTTTCCCTCCAAGACCAGGTGGCCGTTATCGAGAACGCCAATAGTATCACATATTCTTTCCACATCGGAAAGAATATGGGTGGAAAACAAAATAGTGGTTTTTTCCTTAGCGATCGTCAGAATGTCCAGAATTTCCTTGCGGCCGATGGGATCCAGGGCAGAGGTAGGCTCGTCACAGATTAACAGCCTGGGCTCTCCCAATAGAGCCTGTGCAATGCCAAGACGTTGATTCATTCCCCGGGAAAATCCTCGAATACGACGGCTGATACCATCTAGTCCGACAAGGTGAAGCAGTTCTCTGGAACGTCGATCAATTTGATCTCCTGTCAGTCCGGAAATTTTTCCACAGAGACCGAGATATTCTTTGGGAGTCATATATGGATAGAAGTGAGGAACATCGGGAAGATAGCCGATGTAACGGTTGGCTTTTGGACTGCCTGCCGTTACCCTTTCTCCGCAGACGCATATCTCACCGCTATCCATTTTAAGAAAGCCTAAAATCATCTTCATGGTAGTGGTTTTTCCCGCGCCATTTTTTCCAATAAAGCCAAAAACATGGTGCTCTGATACAGAAAAACTGAGATCTTTGATGACCTTTGTGTTGCCAAACTGCTTATATACATGAGAGAGGGTGAGAATGTCCATTATGAGTCCTCCCTTCCGATGACAAAATACAGGATAGGACCAAGAATTTGGAGAAATAGTACAACCAAAATCCAGATTACCCGGTTTCCACAGCGATAGTTGGGATGTCTGAGTAAATGGATTAGAGCAGTAATCATAAGAATCAACTCTAAGACGATCACAGGGATAAGAAGGGGAAGATAAGTTATAAGATTTTCCATAGTTTACTCCTTTCAACTGAGCGGTAATCGTTACTGTTTCTGTGCGCTTTTCAACCGTGAAAGACGCTCTTGCATAGCCAGAAAGCGGGGGTGATCTCGTAAAACGGAAAACTCGGGAACCACTTCTAGACTACTAGCAAGGCTTTGACGAATTGAGATTTCATCACGAGGTAGTGCGTCACCTAAACTTAGAGAGGAGAAATATCCGTCTAGTTGATCGAAAAAATCGTTACCTTTGAGATGAAGAGGAAAAGTTTGGGGAGAGAGAGCTATATCGGTATATTCCTCCAGAATATCCAAACATTTTTCCCAGTTTGCCTGCTTGGCATAGGATATAGAAAGGGGAAGAAGAAAGGAAAGTAGGAGGATAGGATGCAAATGGATCAAATCAAAGGCATCGGATGCCATTTGACCAATTCGGCGGCATTGTTCCACCTTTGTCGGCTCATCGATATAAAGTATGGACATATTGGGGAGAATATTAAATAACAGCACTACCCCATAATAAAGAGAGACTTGGAGCACTTCCTTGGCTTTGGCGTTATTCCCCTTCATTTTGTAGGCCTGGGAAAGAAGAAGTTGCGGTGAAATATTGATTTCCTTTCTGTTTTCTAGAAGACGAATGGTACTATCAGGATCTCCGAGGGCGAGATAGCAGTAGGCCTGCATTTCTAGTGCTTGGTTAGCCAAATGATGATCGCTTCCGTGCTTCTCGATGCGCTGGAACAAACCAAGTGCCTCTTGAAGGAGTTCATGAGGTTGAGAGGGGGATGAGGCAAGTTGGTGGTAGTTAATGATCCATTGCCCCATAAGAAGAAGCAATTCCCAACAAGAGGAATATTTTTTACAATATTCCCTACATTCTGCGAGTGCCTTATCAAAATGACTCTGGTTTGCTAATTGACACAAATGAAGGTAATGATTTCGTATTTTTTCTTGGTCCAATTGGGGTTCATATCCCAAAAGACAATCAACGCTTATATTAAAGTAAGAAGCTATGACAGGCAGAAGCGTTATATCTGGGTAGCTTTGCCCGGTATCACATAGTTAAAAATATTGGTGTCATTTAATCAATTTTGCCGATAAAGCGGTAGAAGATTTCTACCTCCTGTTCCCGGCT
>NZ_CBDTOK010000125.1:0-9745 GCF_965361945.1 Zongyangia sp.
CTCACCATCTCCGCTTCGCCGGTATCCCGCATGATCCCGGACCGGCGGGGTCTGGCGGAGGAAATCTCCGACGAAATTATGCTGGACGCTCGGCGTTACGGCGTCCCTCTGGAGGAATAACATGGCGTCAAGGAGGAATCCCATTGGAACTGATGCAATTTAAAAGCTATACCTGGCCTTACAACCCGGTGAAAATCGAAATCACCCTGGGCCGGGACCTGCGCACCCGTCAGGCCCGGGGCTTTGGCACCATCATCAGCGACTGGGGCCAGACTGGGGCCAAAATCCAGGGGGAGGGGGAGTTTTTCGGGGAAAATTGCAGGGCCCAGTTTGAAAGCCTGCGCAAGGTCTTTCTCACCGAGGGCTCGGGAAAGCTGATCGTCCCCTCCTTTACCCCGGTCTATGCCTACTTTGAAAGCCTGAAGGTGCTGGGGGAAGGCCCCCTTCACACCCTGCGCTACGCCTTCTCCTTTGTAGAGGATATGGAGCGGAAGATCTCCGGCGGCAACAGCCTTTCCATGGGCGGGGTGCTCTCATGAGGGCCGCCCTGTACACGGCGGAGGGCAGGCTCATCCGCCCCCGGCAGATCTTCGCCTTCTCTCTGGACGAGGGCCTTTTTGTCCCTGCCGCCGCCTTGGACCTTACCGTCTCCGACCTGATCTACGAGCCGGTGACGGATATCCTTATCTACGATGGGGACTCCCTCCTCTTTGACGGCTTTGCCGACCGGCAGCAGGCCATCGAAAACAGCCAGGGCGCCTTTACCCGGCTGCGGGCCAGAAGCCGGGGGGCCCTGCTTTTGGACAACGAGGCCCGGCCCCAGACCTATCAGCGCACCACGGCGGAGGATATCTTCCGGCGGCATCTCGCGCCCCACGGCTTTACAGAGATCCGGGGCCACCGCCAGGCACTTTCCAGCTTTGTGGTGGGCAAGGGGATGAGCGAGTGGGAGGTGCTGACCTCCTTTCTGGACAAGACCACCGGCGCCTATCCCCGGATCCTCCCCGGGGGGATCATCGACATCGAAACCTATCTGAAATCCCAGCGCCGGGTCCATCTCTCCAACACCCGGCCGGGAGCTGTCCGCTACACCGGCTATGAGGTGCGCTATGACCGGATGGCCCCCATCTCCCAGGTGCTCATCGCCGATGAAAACGGCCTTTACTCCACCTGCGTCCGAAACCCGGTGGCGGAGAAATCCGGCATCTCCCGGCGGCGGTATCTCACCACCCCCAAGGAGTACGCCGACGCCCCGGTGCGAAACGCCAAGCTGCGGATCCGCAGCTCCATGGAGGAGTATTTCTCGGTCTTGGTGGACGCCGCCACCCCTTCCGCCATCGGGCTTTTGGACCTATGTATCTTCGAGCCCATGAAGGACTACGACGGGGAGCTCATTGCCACCCGGCGGACCATCTCCCTGACCTCCGGGGGCTGGCAGACCAGGGCGGTGCTCCAGGACAAACGGCATCTGGAAATGGATCTCACCGAAGAAAAGGAGGAAAGCTATGTGGCTGTCACGACGCCCAGCATCCCCTAAAGGAGCATCCGCCGGCCGGGTCACCCTCCCGGGAGGGGCCGGCTTTGGAGGCGGCGGCGGGGCAGAGCTGCGGGAAGCCCCCGTCTACGGCCCCTATGGCTACCGCTTTGAGGCGCCGGAGGGCAGCGGGGTGCTCCTTTTGGACACAGCGGAGGGCCAGGTCCTCTGCGGCGTCCGCACGCCCCCGGCCGGGGGGCTTCTGCCGGGGGAGGTGGAAATCTCGGTGCCGTCAGGGGCCAGAATCAAGCTTTGTCAGGACGGCACCATCTGGCTCAACGGCGCCCATATTACCAAAGGCGGCCAATTTGTCCCCGGCTCCAGCAGCGGGGACTGACTGCCCCTTAGAAAGGAGGTGTGCCCATGGAAATGCGCATCCAAAACGGGGACTTTGTCCCCGACCATCGGGGCATCCCCCAGGTGGTGGACGGGGTGGAGGAAACCATCAACCGGGTCTTTTTCTGCCTGTGCGCCCGGCGGGGCGGCTTTGCCCCTCTCCCCGGTCTGGGCAGCCGGCTGCGGGAAATTTCCGGCAGCGGGGAAAATCGGGACCTCACCGCCGCCGTCATGGTCCGGGAGGCTTTAGAAAGCCTGGACAACGTCCAGGTGGGGGAGGTCTCCACCGTCCAGCAGGGGGAGAGCCTCACCATTTCCATCAGGCTGCAGCTTGCGGTGGGAGAATATGAAATCGAGGTAGGTGTGCCCTATGGCCAATGAGTTTGCCCCACGCTCCTATGAGGAGCTCTTAAATGAAATGAACGATGGCTTCCAGGCCATCAGCGGCTACAGCCCCAAAGAGGCGGGGGACTTATACGTCCGCCTGTGCCTGTTGGCCCAGGAGCTTTCCGCCCTCCATGAGAAGCTGGACTTCGCCGGGCGGATGCTCTTCCCCGACACGGCCCAGGGGGAATATCTGGACCGCCACGCCCAGACCCGGGGCCTTGTCCGGAAGGAGGCGGTCCCCGCCGCGGGAGTCCTCCGGTTTTCCCGGGATACCGCCGCCGCCTATGACATCTCCATCCCCCAGGGCACCCTCTGCTGCACCAGCGGGGAGGAGCCGGTCCGCTTTGCCACCACGGCCAACGGCACCCTTGAGGCGGGCCAGACCCAGGTGGATATTCCGGCCCAGGCGGTGGACGGGGGGCGGATGGGCAACGTGGCGGCGGGGGCGGTCACCGTCCTGGTGACCCCGCCCCAGGGCATCGCCCAGGTGGAAAATCCAGCCCCCTTTGCCGGCGGCGCCGATGAGGAGGACGACGAAGCCCTCCGGGAGCGGCTGCTGGCCGCCTACGCTTCGGTGGCAAACGGCACCAACGCCGCCTATTACTATAACCTGGCCATGTCCTTCCCCTTTGTCCGGTCGGCCCACGTCATTCCCAGAAAGCGGGGCCGGGGCACGGTGGATATCATGGTGGATGTAGGTTCCTCCGACACCGGGCGGCTTTCGGAAATCTCCGAGGCCGTGGCGTCCCAGCGAGAGATCGGGGTGGACGCGGCGGTCTCCCAGGCCGAGGCAAAATCCGTCAGCGTCTCGGTCTCCCTCACCGCCGCCTCCGGCTTTGTCCCGGAGCAGGTGGAGGAAGCCGCCCAGGCCGCTTTGGAGGATTTCGGGGGACGGCTGGGGGTATCCCAGCCGCTGAAGCTTATCGATTTGTATACTTGCCTTATTCATATACAAGGAGTAGATAATTTTCAGGTGACAGCGCCGGATTCCGACGTGATCCCCACCGAAACCCAGGTGATCCGGCCCACCTTTACGGTGACGGCGAAAGGCGAGGAGGACCTATGAACAGCCTAAAATCCATGAAAGACGCCCTGCGGCCCCTGGGGCTCTACAATCTTGGGGAGGGCAGCTTCATCTCCCGGGAGCTTTCCTGTTACGCCCAGTTTTTGGATGAGGTAGGGGAAGCCATAGACAGCCTTCTCACCGAGGGCTTTCTCCAGACCGCCGGCCAGGAGGGCATCGCCCGGATGGAGGCTCTGGCAGGGGCCCGCCAGCCGGAGGAAATGGAGCTGGAGAAACGGCGGGAGATGCTTCTCTACCGCTTTGCCCACCGGCCCGACGATTTTAACCGGGAAGGGATGCTCCGGGGGCTGGCGGCTCTGGGACTTACCGCCCAGATCACCGAAAATTTCGGGGCGGAGCAGCTCATCCTCAGCGATGACACCGCCTTTTCCGACCCGGCCCAGTATCTGCGGATACGGCGGGAGGCCCTGGACCTTCTGCCCGCCCATCTGGAGGTGCTCTTTAACCTGGGCACCCTGACCTGGACGGTGTTCCAGGGCAAGGACTTCACCTGGAACCAGTGGAACAGTCAAAACCTTAACTGGATGGAATTTGAAATCTTCTCGTAAGGGGGAATTTTTGTGGCCAGCACCAACAAAACCGAGCATCTCTCCCTCAACCAATGGGTGCTCACCGACAAGCCCAGGATGGACGATTTTAACAGCGACAACCAGAAGCTGGATCAGGCCGTGGGGGAGCATACCGCCGACACCACCCTTCACATCACATCCTCGGAGCGGAGCAAATGGAACGGCGCCCCCAAACTGGCTGTGGGCACCTATGTGGGAAATAACGCCCTGACCCGGACCATTTCGGTGGGCTTTACCCCAAAGTTCTGCGCTGTCTTCGCCCAGGACGAAATGCCGGTGGATCCGGTCAACGAAGACGGTGTCGGAGAGGTCTTCGCCGCCTTTGCCTGCACCGACACTGGCTCCCTGGGGCTCAGGGTGGCAAGCGGCGGCTTTACCGTCACCCATCACCAATCCACCCCGTTGGACAGCCGCTTCCTCCGGCTCAACTTCTCCGGCAAGACCTATGGATATGTGGCCATGGGCTAAAAATAAGCATAAAAAAGGACCGGCCAGCCAAGTTCTTGATCAAACAAAAAACCCGCCGCAAACGAAAAATGGTTTGCGGCGGGTTTTGTGGTCTTGACAACCTGGATTTTCACGGAAACGGCAAAATAAAAAATTGAGCCTGGAACGCCATAAACGTCCAGGCTCAATCCTGTGGCGCGCCAAGAGGGACTCGAACCCCCGACCTTTTGGTTCGTAGCCAAACACTCTATCCAGCTGAGCTATTGGCGCACCTGATCACCCAAAACAGATTCTACCTTTTGAGTGCCTAAATATAATACCACATTTGACACAGCCGTGTCAAGGCATGAGGAAAAATTCTCCGCCGGCGGATCAGCCTCGAGAAAAAGGGCACTGTCCGATCCCCATAGAAGTCCCGGGCTGGAGGACACCGCTGCCCCGCCTCAGCCGTTACCGGCCGCCGGGAGAGGAAGGGTCATCAAAGACAGGGGTGGAAAGATAGCGGTCGCCGGTATCGGGCAGCAGGGCTACAATGGTCTTGCCCTTGTGCTCCGGCAGCCGAGCCAGAGCGTAGGCGGCGTGAAGGGCGGCGCCGGAGGAAATGCCCACCAGGATGCCCTCGGTGCGGGCCAGCTCCCGGGCGGCGGCAAAGGCCTCCTCGTTCCCCACAGGGATCACCTGGTCATAGATGCCCCGCCGCAGCACATCCGGCACAAAGCCGGCGCCGATGCCCTGAATTTTGTGAGGCCCCGGCTTGCCGCCCGAAAGGACAGGGGAATCCGCCGGCTCCACCGCCACCACCTGAACCGTCCGCTTGCGGCTTTTGAGGAATTCCCCCACCCCGGTGATGGTGCCGCCGGTGCCCACACCGGCCACAAAGATATCCACCGCGCCGTCGGTGTCCCGCCAGATCTCCGGGCCGGTGGTGCTCCGATGGGCCGCCGAGTTGGCCGGGTTCTCAAACTGGCTGGGGATAAAGGCGTTGTCGGTCTGGGAGGCGATCTCCTTGGCCTTTTCAATGGCCCCCCGCATCCCTTTGGCCCCGTCGGTAAGGACCAGCTGGGCCCCGTAGGCGGCCAGAAGCCGGCGCCGCTCCAGGCTCATGGTCTCAGGCATGGTCAGGATCACCTGGTATCCCCTGGCCGCCGCCACACTGGCCAGGCCGATGCCGGTGTTGCCGCTGGTGGGCTCGATGATGACGGAGCCCTCCTTGAGCAGGCCCTTTTCCTCCGCGTCAATAATCATGGCATAGGCAATCCGGTCCTTGACGCTGCCGGCGGGGTTAAAATATTCCAGTTTCGCCAGCACATGGGCGCCAAGGCCCAGCTTTTTTTCTGTTTTTATCAGCTCTAATAGCGGCGTGTTGCCGATGAGCTCTTCCAAAGATCTGTAGATATTGGCCATCTGATACGCCTCCATTCTAATTCCTAGTATTTTAGTGTGATTTAGATTATAGCATCCCCGCCAGCCTTTGTCAAGGGAGGCGGGAATCCATGGTTTCCCTGGAAGGATGCCCGGAAAAGGGGCCCTTTATACAGCCGCGCCGTCGGAGGAGACCGCGCCATGAAAACCGGGGCGGAATTTGCCGGGCCTGGGGATGACGGGATGAAAAAAGGGGTGCGGGTGGTAAAACTTTGTGATACAATAAAACAGATACCAAGCCGAAAGATGACGGCGGAGGGGAGCGGACTATGGAACAAAATTACGATGTGGTGATTGTGGGAACCGGGGTGGCAGGCCTATATGGGGCGTTGCAGCTGGATGAAAGGCTGAAGGTGCTGCTCATCTGCAAAAGGGAGATCACTTTAAGCAATTCCTCCCTGGCCCAGGGAGGGGTGGCGGCGGTGACCCGGCCCGACTATGACGACGTAAGCCATCACATCCAGGATACATTGGTTGCCGGAAGGCACAAAAACAACCTGGCCGCTGTGGAAAAACTGTGCAATGAAGGCCCCAATGAGGTCCGGCATCTCATGGAGCTGGGGGTGGAATTTGACACCGACGAACAGGGGCAGACCCACCTGACCCTGGAAGGCGGCCATTCCAAGCCCCGGGTCCTCCATCACAAGGATTCCACCGGCCGGGAAATGGTGAACAAATTAATACATAACGTAAAAAACAGATCAAATATTACAATTTGGGAGCATTCCATTGTGGTGGGCCTGGAAAAACGGGGGGATGGTTTCGCCATCGACGCCCTGTATGACGACGAGCACCACGACAACGAGCACTGCTATATTGCCGCCCGGTATGTCATGCTCTGCACCGGAGGCATCGGCCGGGTCTACCGGTACACCACCAATTCCGCCATCGCCACCGGGGACGGCATTACCTTGGCCTACCAAATGGGGGCCAGGATCAAGAACCTGAGCTTTGTCCAGTTCCACCCCACCGCCTTTGCCGGCAATGTCCGGGAGCAGTTCCTCATCTCGGAGGCGGTGCGGGGAGAGGGCGCCCACCTCATCAACTGCCACGGGGAGCGGTTTATGACCCGGTATGACCCCCGGGGAGAGCTGGCTCCCCGGGATGTGGTAAGCCGGGGGATCATGGCCGAGCAGAGCCGGGTGGGCAGCGATAAATTCTACCTGGATATCTCCTACAAAGACCCGAAATTTATCAAGGAGCGGTTTCCCATGATCTATGGGGCCCTGCTGGTGGAGGGCTATGACCTGACCCGGGACTGGATCCCCGTCTACCCCTGCCAGCACTACCTGATGGGAGGCATTGACGTGGACCTGCGCTCCGCCACCACGGTGGACAGGCTCTATGCCTGCGGGGAGTGCTCCCACACCGGCGTCCACGGCGCCAACCGGCTGGCCAGCAACTCCCTTTTAGAGGCGCTGGTCTTCTCCCACGCGGCGGCGGAGGACATCAACCGCCGCAGCAGAATAGAGCCCGCCACCTTCCCCGATCCAACCTTCCCTGCCGACCGCAGGCTCAACCGGATCCCCAAGGGGGTGCGCACCGAGATCCGCTCCATTATGCAGGAGGCTGATTTTGTGGTGCCCAACCCGGAGCGGGCGGCCCAAGGCCTCTCCCGGATTTTGGACATCCGGCGGATGCTGCTGGAGGGGGGCTATATGGTCAACCACGATTACTTTGAGGCCCTGAGCCTTGCCACCATCGCCTGCCTGGTGCTGCAGGACGTGGCGGAGAAATACGAGAAGGAGGAAGAAAGATGAACCTGCCCCAATTTTATATTGACGATCTGATCAAAACCGCCCTGAAAGAGGACATTAACTATATCGACGTGACCACCGATTACCTGCTGGACCCGGAAGCGGTCACCCAGGCCTATTTTGTTTCCAAGGATGACGGGATCCTCTGCGGCATCCAGGTGGCCATGCGGGTTTTCACCCTGCTGGACCCGGAGGTGAAGTTCCAGCTGTATAAAAAGGATGGAGACCCGGTCAAAAGAGGGGACCGGATCCTGGATATGGAGGGGCACACCGTAGCCCTGCTCAAGGGGGAGCGGACCGCCCTGAACCTGGTCCAGCACATGTCGGGCGTCGCCACCGCCACCCACCGGTGCGTGGAGCTGGTGGAGGGGACAAACGCCTCCATCGCCGACACCCGCAAAACCCTGCCGGGACTGCGGCCCATCCAGAAGTACGCCGTCACCTGCGGCGGCGGGAGAAACCACCGGTACAACCTATCCGACGCCGCCATGCTCAAGGATAACCATATCGACGCCTACGGCTCCATCACCGCCGCCATCACCGCCCTGCGGAAGAAGGCGGGCCATATGCTCTCCATCGAGGTGGAGGTCCGCAATTTTGAGGAGCTGCAGGAGGCCCTGGACGCCGGGGCCAACATCATCATGCTGGACAATATGGACTGTTCCGACATGGCCCAGGCGGTGGAGATGACAGGGGGACGGGCCAAGCTGGAGGCCTCCGGCAACATCACCCTGGAGAATATCCGCCAGGTGGCCGAAACCGGGGTGGATATCATCTCCCTGGGGGCCCTGACCCACTCGGTGAAGTGCTTTGACATCTCGATGAAGATAAAATAAACAAAAGCGCGACAGGGCGCCCTTCTCCATGAAGGGCGCCCTGTCGGCCTGTTATAACAACGGGTTCTTCCTTATTTTTGATGTTCCCCATTCATAAGGCGCCCAGTCGTCATCCTAGTTGATGATCTAGAATGATCACCAAGCAAACATACTAGCAGGCGAGCTCCAAACCATACGCGCAGTAGGAAAAAGCCTTGAAAATCTACGGATATTCGTATATAATTATGAACGATAGAATGATAGATGCGAAATTGTCCTCCCAGAGGTATTCCCCTTTAAAAGGCGGTGGCGGAATGAAAAGTTATCTTTCTATCCGGGAAGCGGCGGAAAAATGGGGCGTGTCTGAACGAAGGATCAACCAATACTGCGCCGAGGGCCGCATTCCCGGCGCCCAGAGGTTTGGAAAGTCATGGGCGATCCCGGATGACGCGGAGAAGCCCGGCGATCCCCGCCGGACACGCCGGCAAACAAAATCCGCTCCGGAAGAGATGGCTCCCGGCGGTCCGCTGGATCACACCAATCTAATGCCACTGATGAATACGGCTTTTGCTCCGGGCCATTGCCGGGAAGCGGCGGAAGGGATGGCCGCGGGCCCTCAGCGTGATATCGCCCTTGCCGAGTATCACTATTTCAGCGGCCAACCGGAGGCGGCGGCAAAAGAGGCTGAGCCCTATCTCACCAGTCCCGACATGGGAGCGCGGCTCTCCGCTTGTCTGCTCTACGCTTACGCCAATCTCTCCATTGGAGAGATACCGAGGGCTAGATTTGCTCTGGGGGAGCTGAACACCTTCCTTGCCGCCGCAGGGGAGCAGTCGCCCCAGTTCCGGGCTGCGTCGGCTTTTATCGCGTCGACTGGGGCGGTGTTGCTCCATCTGCCACTGCCGGAGGAAATGCCGGAGGTTGAGAGCTTTCTGCCGCTGCTGCCGCCGGGACTTCGGGCCTTTGCGCTGTATGTACAGGCCCATTATCTCTATTTGAAAGAGGAATATGCCCGCAGCGCTGGCATTGTGGAGGCCACCCTTGCCATGGGCGCGGCAAACTACCCCATCCCCGCCATCTACCTGCATCTGGTGGCGGTAATGGACTATATGAGCCTCAAACAGCCGGACCGGGCTGAGGTCCATCTTCTGACGGCGTGGGAGATTGCCCGGCCCGATGATCTCATCGAAGGCTTTGGGGAACATCACGGCCTGTTGGGCGCCATGCTGGAGGCGGCCATTAAGCCAAAATGGCCCAAGGATTTTAAGAGGATCATCGACATCACCTATCGTTTCTCTTCCGGATGGCGTAGAGTTCATAATCCAATCACTGGGCACGACGTAGCGGATGATTTGACCACCACCGAATTTTCCATGGCCATGTTGGCCGCCAGG
>NZ_CBDTOK010000126.1:0-19808 GCF_965361945.1 Zongyangia sp.
GAATATGTACCATTGATGCTCACAGGTCCAATGGTTTACCCTATTAATCTAGGTACGAGGGAAACCTTTGCCGATATCGGAAAAACAGTGCTTCATGCGCTGAAGATTGAAAATAATCTTCCTGGAAAATCTTTGTGGAATTTAGTGCGCAAGAAATAATAAATAGACGCTGCCTAGACGAGAAGACAGCAGAAGGGAGTTTGTCATGTATCGAACTGAACTCATTCACGAAGCTATTCTGGCAAGAAAAAAAGCTTATTGTCCCTATTCCCATTTTGCGGTAGGCGCTGCGCTTCTAGGGGAGAATGGCAAGGTTTATCATGGTTGTAATGTGGAAAACGCTTCTTATGGGGCGGGCAATTGTGCGGAACGTACCGCAGTTTATTCTGCCATCGCCCAAGGAGAAAGAAAATTTACCGCTATCGCAGTAGTCGGCGGTTATGAGGCGCATCCGCTTCCTTTTGAAACGTATGCATTTCCTTGTGGAGTATGCCGTCAGGTCCTTTGGGAATTAGGTGGGCCGAACCTTCATATCATTGTCGCTAAAAGTGAGGATGATTATCAGGAATATAAATTAGGCGAATTACTTCCTAAAGCATTTGGAGATCAAATGAAGTAAAGGGGGAAACTGCTGTGCGGATGGTAGACCTCATCGAGAAAAAGCGAGATGGCGGAAAGCTTTCTAAAAAGGAAATAGAAACCATTATTTTGGGGTTTACTCAAGGTGAAATACCGGATTATCAAATGTCCGCCTTTCTTATGGCGGTATATTACCGGGGAATGGATGAGGAAGAAATTGCAGATATGACTGCGGTTATGGCTGGTTCCGGTGATATGGTGGATTTGTCCGAAATTCCCGGCGTTAAGGTGGATAAGCATTCTACAGGTGGTGTGGGGGATAAAACCACCTTGATTGCTGCCCCTATTGCAGCTGCCTGCGGGGTAACCATTGCCAAAATGAGTGGCCGTGGCCTTGGCTTTACCGGAGGCACGGTGGATAAATTGGAGTCCATTCCGGGATTTCGCACAGAAATCCCACGGGAAGAATTCATGAAAATTTCCGGTGAGACTGGAATTTGTGTCATTGGACAGTCAGGAAATCTCGCCCCAGCGGATAAAAAAATCTATGCGCTTCGGGATGTAACAGCAACAGTAGATAGCATTCCGCTGATTGCTGGAAGCATCATGTCTAAAAAGATTGCCGCCGGTAGTGATTGTATCCTTCTGGATGTAAAGACGGGCAGCGGCGCTTTTATGAAAAAGCTGGAGGATGCTGTCAAGTTGGCTGAAATTATGGTGCGCATAGGTGAAAAGGTCGGACGCCATACAGCAGCACTTATTACCAATATGGATGTGCCCCTGGGTCATGCCATCGGCAATTCTCTGGAGGTTATTGAAGCGATACACACATTGCAGGGCAAGGGCCCTGAAGATTTAACCTCTATCTGCCTAGAACTTGCCGCCAATATGATCTTCCTTGCCGGAAAAGGCGAAATCGGTCAGTGCCGAAAAATGGCCAGACAAGCGCTCCAAAACGGCAGTGCTTATCAAAAATTAAAAGATATGATATCCGCGCAGGGTGGAGATATTGGAGTGATTGATTACCCTGAAACCTTTGAAAAGGCAAGGGTATGTCATGAAGTACCAGCGCCGGCAGGAGGCTATATCACCCACATGGATGCGGCTCAATGCGGCATAGCTTCTATGCTTCTAGGGGCAGGAAGAGCAACAAAGGAGAGCCTTATCGACCATAGCGCTGGAATTGAACTTATCAAAAAAACAGGCGATGTGGTTAAACTAGGAGAGCCCATTGCGCGACTGTACACTTCGGATCCGTGCCTTCTACCCGATGCCCAAAAGGCCTATTTACAGGCGGTGGAGATTTCAGATCATCCGCCAATGACCCAAAAGCTAATTATCGGCAGGGTTACCACCAAAGGTGTCGAATACGTCTGATAAGCTGCAAATCTGGAGGATAAGTATGAAAAAATGGTATAACGAGGAATATGAGTTTGAGATTGAGGTAACCGGCTTTCTTCGCAGTGATCATACAGAGCGATATTGCCGTAATGGGGAGGAAATAGGAGATAAATATACCTGCACCTATGGCTGCCCAGTCAATGAAGACGGACTGGGAATCTGCTCAAAGGTCATGATGATACTGTATCCTATCATGGAGGCGGTCAGAAGCGGTGGAGATTTAGAAAATATCGGTGGCTCCAGTCAGTATAGCAAGGATGTTGTGTGTCCTGATGGCTGTGTAATGTTCAGATTAACAGCAAAAAAACTCGGAAACTCCAATTTTTATAAGGGGAAATTTTTTGATCCTGTCTAAAATTGGCCAATAGAATAAAATTCCATACTGTAAAAGTGAAAGAGCTATAATCAAGGAGCAGCCAATAGCTGCTCCTTGATTATAGCCAATCCCCTTAAAAATCAGAAAAAAATATCAATAAGCCCAGAGGGAGGATATAAAACCTATGGATTTGAATGATAGCGCGCTGAAAATCAACGCAATACAAGGACTCGGTATCATTCGGCTGGGCTTTTGGCTTGTTAAAAAGCCGAATAAAACTGCAGAGGAAGCATCGGCCGCCAAGGCGTTTCTAAGAACATTTTGGATTACTCTTAGCATTGTCCTATTCTTTGTCGTCCTCTTGTTTATCCTAACTGGATATACGATGGACGGAGTGGCGGGATATCAGGGTGACTATGAGGAATCACGTACCGGCCGGATAGAAAATGGCCAGATTCGTTATGTGAAAAATGAACTTTACTATATTTCACCAGAAGAAATCGGCTTATCAGCAGAAGAGCTGCCTGAAGGCACACATATCAATCTGTATTTTGATACTGAAGGGAATGTAGTGGCCGCCGAAAATGCGGATGAGATTGAAAGAGAAGTTCAGTCCAGGGTCATTTTTACAGTATCGACTATGGGAGCGATGGTGGTTGTGCTGATTGCTTTTGCCATAATCGCCAGAAAAACATTTGGAAGGCCATGGTATCAATGGGTAACACGGGTGCGAAATGAAAAAATTTAAGCCATGATACAAATTGAGAAACAGTGGGATGTGTGGTATAATAATCTGAAATTTGCATGAATAGGCCATGCTATATATAATCAAAACGATGTTGTGCATTACCAAAATGAATGAGCGGGTAAATATTTTATAATAGATGGGGATGAATTATGAGCGTAAATAAGGATATTGAGCAGATTTTGATGAAAGTTCAGAAACCTGGCCGCTATGTAGGGGGGGAGCTTAATTCCGTCATCAAGGACAAAGAAAAGGTTGACGTTAGATTTGCTTTTTGTTTTCCTGATGTTTATGAGGTGGGAATGTCCCACTTGGGAATGAAGATCCTGTACTCTCTGATCAATGAGAGGGAAAATTATTGGTGTGAGCGTGTATTTGCTCCGGAACTGGACATGGAGGAGCAGATGTTCCTGCACAAAATTCCCCTGTATGCCCTAGAAAGCAAGGACCCTCTGCGGGAATTTGATATCATTGGATTTACGCTCCAATATGAGCTTTGCTATACTACGGTTCTCAATATGCTGCATATGGCAGGGCTACCAGTGCGCAGCGCTGACCGTGATGATAGCTATCCTTTGGTGGTAGCTGGCGGACCCTGCGTTTGCAATCCGGAGCCTATGGCAGATTTTATTGACGTTTTTCTCTTGGGAGAAGGGGAAGAAAATCTGTTGGAGCTTATCGATCTGTATGAGCTCGCAAAGCGGGAGAAAATATCCAAACAAGAATTTTTGCAGAAAGCTAGCCATATCAAAGGGGCCTATGTACCCAGCCTTTATGATGTCTCGTACAATGAAGATGGCACCATCCAGAAGGTAACTCCCTTGGGTGGAGCGCCCATGCCGGTAGAAAAGGCCATCATCAAAGATATCGATCAGGTCTATTATCCAAAAGAATTTGTTGTACCTTTTATTGATACAGTCCATGACCGGGCAATGGTCGAGGTCCTGCGTGGATGTATCCGGGGATGTCGGTTTTGTCAAGCCGGATTTATCTATCGTCCGTTTCGAGAAAAGCATTATCAAACGATTGACCGCAATGCCCGTGATCTTTGTGCCAGTACTGGTTATGAAGAGATCTCTTTGACCTCGCTTAGTACCAGTGACCTCACTGAAATTGAGCCGCTTCTCAACAGTATGCTTAGCTGGACTGAGGACGAAAAGGTCAGCATGTCTCTGCCATCACTGCGGGTCGACAATTTCTCCAAGGAATTACTCGACAAAATTGCCAAGGTGAGAAAAAGTGGACTGACTTTTGCGCCGGAGGCTGGTTCCCAGCGGCTGCGGGACGCGATTAACAAGAATGTGACTGAAGAGCAGATTATGAAAACCTGTCAGACCGCTTTTGAGGGAGGATACACCAACGTAAAACTCTATTTTATGCTGGGACTCCCCACAGAAACAATGGATGATGTAGCCGCTATTGCGGATACAGCCCAAAAAGTGGTGGATCTATTTTACAGCTTGCCCAACAGGCCCAAGGGGAGGGGCGTCAATGTAACGATCAGTGTTGCATGTTTTGTTCCTAAGCCTTTTACCCCCTTTGAATTTGAGCCTCAGGATACGATAGAAATGCTCCGTGAAAAACAAAAGCATCTGGTGGCATCGGTGAAATCTAAAAAGATTTCCGTGCATTATCATGAAAGTAACACCTCTGTATTGGAGGGAGTTCTTGCAAGAGGAGATCGGAGACTTTGCGATGTCATTGAATACGCATGGCGTCACGGATGCAATTTGGATAGCTGGGATGAACATTTCCTCTACCAATCCTGGGTGGATGGATTTGCTGCCTGTGGCATTGATCCCGCATTTTATGCAAACCGCCGTCGAGAATATAGCGAAATTATGCCTTGGGATCACTTGGACTACGGTGTGAGCAAAAATTTTCTCATTCGTGAGAACAAAAAGGCGTATCAAGCACAGACGACGCCCAACTGCAAAGAGAGCTGTAGCGGTTGCGGAGCTAATAAGCTGATGGGAGGGCCATGTGTCAATGGGCAATGTAAATGAATTTAAAAATATCCGCATTTTTTTCTCCAAAAAAGGAGATGCAAAATATATCTCCCATCTGGATTTGACCCGCTGTATGCAAAGATGTATCAAAAGGTCTGGTATTCCCATTTGGTACACCCAAGGCTTTCATCCTCACCAATACATGACCTTTGCACTGCCGTTGGCGTTAGGCTATGAAAGTGAATGCGAATCTATGGATATACGCCTGACGGAACCGATGGATTTTCAAGAGGTCAAAGAGCGCCTCAATGATGCATTGCCCCGTGATATTCGGGTACATAAAGTAGCTGATCAACAGATGGACCCAAAAGAAATTTCCTTTGCTGACTATAAAATCCAGGTATCCTTTTCTTGTGACGACGTTTTGACTAAGTTTGAAAAACTCATGGCAATGGAAAGGGTTAATGTAGAAAAACGGACCAAGAAGGGTATCAAAGAGGTGGATCTCAAGCCATTGGTTCAGGTGATTTCCGCTGGGGAGGAAAACGATCAGCTCCTGCTGAAGTTAAGATTGCCAGCAGGAAACACTCTCAATATCAATCCAACCCTGCTTTTTGAAGCATTTTGCAAAGTCTATCACTGTGAAGTGGAGGCGTATCATATCCTTCGTACGGGCATCTTTACTGGGAATTTAGCCGAATTTTGCTGAGAAAACCTATTGCATTTGCCCAATGTTTGTGGTATCATATATAGGCATTTAGTGGCCTCCGCGCATCTTGTGCGGTGGGGTTTGATGCCCGGAATTTTGTTCCGGCGACATTAAAGCGGGCAGTCCTCTGGCACAAGGTGCGAATGAATGTCTGAAAAATAAGGAGGAAGTATCGAATGGATGCTTTGAAACACATTGCTGCGGATTGTATGAAATCCGAAGTGCCCAGCTTTGAAATCGGCGACACTGTCCGTGTTGACGTTAAGATCAAAGAGGGCGAGAGAGAAAGAATTCAGGCCTTTGAAGGTATTGTCATTGCCCGTCAGCATGGTGGCGTCAATGAGACTTTCACAGTGCGCCGCGTTGCTCATGGCTGTGGAATTGAGAGAGTTTTCCCTCTGCATTCCCCCAATGTTGACAAGGTTACTGTCATTCGGCATGGCCGTGTCCGCAGAGCCAAACTGTTCTATCTGCGTGATAGAGTGGGTAAAGCTGCCAAAGTCAAAGAGCAGATTCGCTAATTGATGCTTTCGGTAAAAAGGGACAGTTTTTGTCCCTTTTTTGCTTTATTCTGAAACTTATTCTGTTAAAGAATTGGAGGTTCATCATGGAAGATTTTATGCCCATAGAACCAATGGAGGATCAGGAACCTTCAAGGCAGTCTATCATAAAAGCAGAGAAAAAAAATAAAAATAGAAAATACAATAACTTTTTTGAATGGGTGGAGACCATTGTTGCCGGCGTTGTCTGCGCTGTGCTATGTTTTACCTTCGTGGTGCGCATGGTCGGTGTAGAAGGAATCTCCATGCAGCCGACACTATACGAGGGTGACCGGATCCTTCTGTCTAACTTGATACCTGTATACAGCAATGGAGATGTGGTAGTTGTTACCAAACATCACATTGATGATCGTCCTCTCGTCAAGCGGATCATTGCCACTGCGGGTCAGACCATCGACATCGACTTTGAGCAGGGCAAGGTTTACATTGATGGGGAAGAAATTGACGAACCCTATATCAAAGAAGCAACCTATACTGATGAGGGAACCGAGTTCCCCTTAACGGTGCCTGAGGGCTACGTTTTTTGCATGGGTGATAACCGCAATGAATCCATGGACAGCAGAGATCCGAGAGTAGGCCTGATCGACACCCGTTATATTTTAGGAAAAGCTGTTTTCAGGGTTTATCCATTTGATAGTATCGGATTGATCGATTAAGCAGGAGGAAATTATGATCGAAGCACCTTCCATTCAGTGGTTTCCAGGACATATGGCAAAAACTCGGCGGCTTATGCGGGATAGCCTGAAGATGGTGGATATCGTCATTGAGCTGACAGATGCCCGTATTCCCCAAAGCAGCCGCAATCCGGAGATTGACAAACTCATTGGAAATAAGCCGAGAATTGTTATGCTTAATAAGGCAGACGCAGCGGATGAGACCATCAACAATGCCTGGTGTAGTTTTTATGCTTCCAAAGGGATTGCTGCCTTGGCTGCCGATTGCCGCAGTGGGAAAGGGCTCAAGGCGTTTTTACCAATGCTACGTAAGGTACTGTCAGATGAGCTTTCCAGAAGGGAGAGCCGGGGAAATGTGGGAAAGCCTATCCGCATGATGGTGGTGGGCATCCCTAACGTGGGAAAGTCCTCTTTTATCAACCGGATGGCTGGAGGCAAAAGGACCAAGGTAGAAGATCGCCCCGGTGTCACGCGCAGTCAGCAGTGGGTCAAGGTAAATGGCGGCCCAGGTCTTAACAATTTGGATCTGCTCGACATGCCCGGTGTGCTCTGGCCTAAGTTTGAAGACCCCTTGGTGGGAGAAAAGCTTGCATTCACCGGAGCCATCAAGGATGATATCATGGATATTGAGCTTTTGGCGGCAAGACTTCTAGAGTTTCTCAATGAAAACTACCGTCAAATGATCTGTGGACGCTATCGTCTCGAAGAAAATGAAGTAACTGACCTAGCGGGCTTTGACCTTCTTTCCCTCATTGGCAAAAAGAGAGGAATGCTTATTTCCGGAGGCGAAGTCAATACAGAACGAGCGGCCATTATGGTGCTGGATGAATTTCGCAGTGGAAAAATTGGCCGTATATCCCTGGAAGCACCTACCGCATAGAAAGGGGACACCACTATGGCAGATATTGATATACTTGCACCTGAGAAAAAAGCAAAAAAACAGGGATATTCTCTTATTTGTGGAGTCGATGAAGCAGGGAGGGGGCCCTTAGCTGGACCTGTATATGCGGCAGCGGTGATCCTACCAGAACACTTTGACCTTCCAGGACTCAATGACTCCAAGAAATTGAGCCCCAAAAAGCGCGAACTACTCGACCAGCTTATCAGGGAACAGGCAATTTCCTTTTGTATTGCCAGTGCTAGTGAACAGGAAATAGACGAGATCAATATTCTCCAGGCGACTTTTCTGGCTATGAAGCGGGCGGTATCTGGACTTTCCACGGTGCCAGATATTGTACTAGTTGATGGCAATCGGGATCCAGGGCTTTCTATCAAAACGGAATGTATCGTCGGCGGTGATGCCAAATCCGCCAGTATAGCAGCGGCTTCGATTCTTGCCAAGGTGGCAAGAGACAAAGTCATGCAGCAGCTTCATGAGCAGTATCCTATGTACTGCTTTGATAAGCATAAAGGCTATCCTACCAAACTCCATTATGAAAAAATTTCGGAATATGGGGTATCCCCAGTACATCGAAAGACTTTTCTTAAAAAGTATTTTGCGGGAAAAGCACAATGAGCCGCCGAGATATTGGAAAGTTGGGGGAGGATTTTTGCGGGCACATCCTTGCCGCAAAAGGATATAGGATTCTCGCACAGAACTATCACTCCCGCTACGGAGAGATCGACCTAATCGTACAGAAAGAAGGCATTATTGCCTTTGTGGAAGTCAAAGCACGCAAGGCGGATGGAATCGCGCTTCCCAGAGAATACGTGGACGTGAAAAAACAGAGGCGGTTGATAAAAACGGCGATCCAATATCTTTCGTCCACAGGGGTAGAGTTGCAGCCCCGTTTTGATGTATTCGAGGTAAAATTACATTCTCAGACTGGTGCGGTCATCGGATACAACTATATTGAAAATGCATTTGAAGTTGGTGATATTGATGCGATATTTTGATCTGCACTGTGATACCATTACCGAAATTTGCCGAAAAAAGACAGAGCTATCGGATTATAGCGGTCATCTTTCCATCGAAAAAACCAAGGGAATTCGTCTGTGGAGGCAGTGCTTTGCCATCTTTATTCCCGATGACCAGCGGGGTGATGCCGCCATCTCCTATTACGAACGGCATTATCACTATTTTAAGAAGCAGATGATGGTAAACTCGGATGAAATATCCTGGCAAAGGTCTTTATCGGAAATTACAGGTGATCAGACCGCAACTAAAGCGGCTATTCTCACTGTAGAGGGTGGTTGTGTCTTGGCTGGGGACCTAAATCGGGTACAGCAATTATCCGAGGACGGGGTTCGGATGATTACATTAACCTGGAACGGTGAGAATGAACTAGGTTGTGGCATCTCATCTAACAAAGGTCTGACCCCTTTTGGACTTCAGGCGGTACAGGAAATGGAACAGCAGGATATTGTTGTCGACGTTTCCCATCTTTCTGATGCAGGGCTTGATGACGTGATTAACTGTACTACTCGCCCCTTTATGGCCAGTCATTCTAGCTCTCGGGCCCTTTGTGATCATCCCCGTAACCTGACCGACATGCAATTTGGCGCTTTGGCCAAAAAGAGATGCTTGGTAGGAATCAATTTCAGCAGAGGATTTTTAAACAGGGATAGCCAGAAGGTATCCTATCGTGATATGATAAAACATATCGATCACTTTCTTGGCCTAGGCGGCGAAGATGTCGTAGCCTTAGGTTCTGATTTTGACGGCACAGATATGCCAGCTGATTTTCCGGATATTACGGCGATACCGCGCCTCTATGAGGAAATGTTGCGTTTAGGATACCCAGAAAAACTGGTAGATAAAATCTTTTATCAAAATGCAGCCGACTTTTTTGTTAGATATGAGCAAAGCAAAAAGCAATAAAAATTTCCATAGATTTTGAGGGGGAAAAGTAATGCAATATCAAAGCACCAGAAATTCCAGTGTCCGTGTTTCATCAGCGCAGGCTATCTCTCAGGGAATTTCTCAGGATAAAGGTTTATTCGTTCCCACAAGTATTCCAGTCCTGACCGCAGAGGATATCCAGGACATGTGCGGCATGGATTATATTGCCCGGGCGAAAAAAGTTCTTGGCGCCTATCTCACCGATTTCTCTGATGAGGAGTTAGGTGCATGTGTCCAGGGCGCATATCAGGGAAAATTTGAGGAAGATAAAGTTGCCCCTCTCTCCAAAGTGGGAGAAAACACTTATTTTCTGGAATTATGGCATGGCCCAACCTGTGCTTTTAAGGATGTTGCCTTACAATTACTACCTTATTTGCTGACGACCTCTGCCAAGAAGGTAGTAGATGGGAAAAAAATCGTCATCTTGGTCGCTACTTCCGGTGATACGGGTAAGGCAGCTCTCGAGGGATTTAAAGATGTGGAGAACACCTCTATCCTGGTATTTTATCCAGAGGATGGGGTAAGTCCTATGCAAAAATTACAGATGACCACCCAAGCTGGGGAAAATGTAGCAGTTTGCGCCATTGAAGGTAATTTTGACGACGCTCAAAATGGAGTAAAAGCTATATTTACTGATCCTGTCATGGCGGCAAAGCTGGAAAAGCATGGTATGATGTTTTCCAGCGCCAACTCTATTAACTGGGGAAGACTGGTACCCCAAATTGTCTATTATATCAGTGCCTACTGTGATTTAATTGCGGATGGAGAGATTAAGGCAGGGGAGCCCATCAATGTCGTAGTTCCTACCGGGAATTTTGGCAACATTTTGGCCGCTTATTATGCACGGGAGATGGGCATTCCCATTGCCAAACTGATCTGCGCCTCCAACCAGAACAATGTGCTCACCGACTTTATTCGTACCGGCACCTATGATAAAAATCGGGTATTCCATACCTCGATTTCTCCTTCTATGGATATTCTTATCTCCAGTAACCTGGAGCGGTTGCTGTATCATCTTTGCGGTAAAGATGACAAAACGCTTACTTCTTGGATGCAGGCATTAACGGAGGAAGGAAAGTACACCATCGATCCGCAGATGAGAACAGAGCTTCAGCAGGTATTCTGGGGCGGCTATTGTGATGACACAGCCACCAAAAACACAATCCATGAAGTGTTCCAAAAATATTCCTATCTGTGCGATACACATACTGCGGTAGCTGTCAATGTTTATGAGCAGTATGTAAAAGAAACCGGGGACACCACCAAAACAGTGATCGCGTCTACCGCCAGTCCTTTTAAATTCTCTTCCAGCGTACTGGATGCTATTGCTCCGGAAAAGGTGGACAAGAATGATTTTGTGACGGCAGAACGCCTCAGCCAGGTGTCTGGTTATGCTATCCCCAAGGCACTGAAAGAATTAAAAGATAAGCAGCCACGTTTTGACACATGCTGTACCCGAGAAAATATGGAACAAATTGTTCTGGAAATGTTACATATCCAGTAGACAAAAAACGCCCGATAGCCGGACGTTTTTGAGAACCAGTAGCTATTTGGGTTTAAATGTGCTGCAAATTGTATCTCCTGTCATGGCGGCAAAGGTGGGGCCAATTTTAACCTCTTTGGCCATACAATGGGAACGTTTTTCATTGTACATACAGTTAACAACTTCGCATTTCACGTTGGGCATATGATCTGGATGAGAATTCTGCTCTTTATTCATAGGAATACTCCTTTCGATGATTTCTTCTTTATTTTTTTACCGCAGTTTTCTATTATGCAGAACATGTGATATGATTTGAGAAAAAGGTGGTTTATGAATATATTTGCCATTGCCGACCTCCATCTATCTTTAGGCAGTGATAAGCCAATGGATGTATTTTCCGGCTGGGACGGCTATGTAGAAAAACTGAAGGATCATTGGTGTTCTAAGGTGAAGGAAGCTGATATTGTCGTCATTGCTGGGGATGTCTCCTGGGGAATGTCTTTGGAGGAAAGCCTGACAGACTTTGAATTTATTCATAGCCTGCCTGGACAAAAATATATTCTCAAGGGCAATCATGATTATTGGTGGACAACGGCAAAAAAAATGAACAGCTTTTTTGAGCAGCATGGATTAACCAGCCTGCACATCCTCCATAATAACTGTGTTGTCTGCGGAGGGCTTGCTCTGTGCGGGACGAGAGGTTGGATCTTTGAAAATGGCCAGCCACAGGATCAAAAGATAGTAGCCCGTGAAGCACAGCGGTTGGAAACCTCTCTGAAAGCTGCGGGAGATCGGGAAAAGATCGTTTTTCTCCATTATCCGCCCATATATATGAAAGAAATGTCCGTAGAAATTATGGAAGTATTGCATCACTATCAAGTAAAGACCTGTTATTACGGACATATTCACGGTGGGGGAAGACGGTTTGCCCTCAATGGCACTTATATGGATATCCAATTCCAGTTAATATCTTGCGATCAGGTTGATTTTGATCCGGTTTTTGTGGCTTCAACCGAAATGAAAGAGCCCGCAGAGAATATGACTTAAAAAAAGAATAATTCTTTACAAGTTTGCAGGAAAAACTTCAAAAAAAAACTTGGTATTTTCGTGCAAATATGATATAATCACTAGGATAAATGCGTTTAAAGTAACAGGAGGAAGTTCTGAAATGAGTTTAACTTCGGCAAAACAGGTGGAGACCAATAAGTATGAATTAGAAATTGCTGTAGACGGCGATACTTTTAATGCTGCTGTTGATCAGGCATTTCGCAAAAACGGAAAAAAAATGCAGGTGCCTGGCTTTCGGAAGGGAAAGGCTCCCCGTTCTATCATAGAGAAAATGTACGGCGAGGGCATCTTCTATGAGGATGCAATCAATTCTGTTTATCCCGATGCCTATGAATCCGCCGTCAAAGAGGCTAAGATTGAGCCGGTAGACCGGGCGGATGTTGAGGTGCTTGAGGTAGGCAAAGATGGCTTTACCTTTAAGGCGACTGTTACTGTCAAGCCAGAAGTCGAAGTTGAAAACTACAAAGGTATCGAAGCCACCAAAAAAATTGTCAATGTTTCCGAAGAGGAAATTGACAGCGAGATTGAGCGGCTGAGGGAAAGAAACGGCCGTATGGTCAATGTGGAAGATCGCGCCGCACAGAATGGCGACAACACCATTATTGATTTTGAAGGATTTGTTGATGACGTTGCCTTTGAGGGAGGCAAGGGTGAGAATTATCCCCTGACTTTGGGTTCTAATCAGTTTATTCCTGGCTTTGAGGATCAGATTGTTGGCCACAATGTTGGGGATGAGTTTGATGTCAATGTCACCTTTCCTGAAGAATATCATGTAGCAGACTTGGCTGGGAAACCTGCGGTTTTCAAAGTAAAACTTCATGAGATTAAAATGCGTGAGTTGCATGAGGTTGACGATGAGTTTGCCAAAGATGTCAGTGAGTTCGATACCGTGGCGGAGTTGAGAGATGACCTGAAAGCAAAGCTTTTGGAAGCTAAGCAAACTGCTGCGCAAAATGATTTGGAGAATCAGCTGATTGATGTTGTTATCTCTAATATGAAGGCTGAAATTCCTCAGGTCATGATTGAGCATCGCATTGACGAAATGGTCCGCGATTTCGATTATCGCCTGCAGTCCCAGGGAATGAATTTGCAGACCTATCTCCAGTATACTGGCATGGAGATGGATTCCTTCAGAAAAACTTTTGCCGAGCAGTCGGAACGTCAGGTTAAGGTAAGATTGGCTCTGGAAAAAATTGTGGAACTGGAAAAAATCGAAGTAGAGCAGGAAGCAGCGGATGCAGAGATGCAGAAACTTGCTGAGCAGTATCAGATTGATCTTGATAAAGTAAAGATGATTATTCCTGAAGAGGAAATCAAGAAAGATTTGGCTGTCAATAAGGCTATTGATATGATCCGCGATACTGCAAAGGTCACAGAAGTAGCTGACGAGCCGGAGAAAGAAAAGACCGAGAAAAAAGCCCCGGCAAAAAAGTCTACTAGAAAGGCACCGGCTAAAAAAGCTGCAGCTAAAAAAGCAGAAGCTCCTGTTGAGGAAACAAAAGACGAAGTTACAGAGTAATTGAAAGCCCATGTTACATATATTTCAGCGGACTTAGCTCCGCTGAAATATATTGTGCTTTTAGAGGAATATTTCCCGGAAATATTTGAACTTGAGAGAAACTCAGTGTTTATCATGCGGAGGTGTGTTAGATGAGTTTAGTCCCAATGGTAGTTGAACAGACCAATCGAGGAGAGCGTTCCTATGATATTTTTTCTCGCCTGCTGAACGATCGTATTGTTATGCTGTGCGAGGAGGTCAATGACGCCAGTGCTAGCCTAGTAGTAGCCCAGCTTCTTTATCTGGAGGGACAGGATCCCGATAAGGATATCAGCCTATATATCAACAGTCCTGGTGGTTCTGTTACCGCTGGCATGGCAATCTATGATACTATGAAATATATCAAGTGTGATGTCTCCACCATTTGCATGGGATTAGCGGCTTCTATGGGCGCATTTTTGTTGTGTTCTGGAACCAAAGGAAAACGTTTGGCCTTGCCCAACAGCGAGATCATGATCCATCAGCCTTCAGGCGGTGCTCAGGGGCAGGCTACAGATGTAAAGATTCATGCGGAATGGATCATGCGGACAAAAGCCAAGTTGAATAAAATGATGGCGGAAGCTACAGGTCAGCCTCTGGAGGTAATCGAACGGGACACTGAGCGTGACAACTTTATGTCTGCAGAAGAAGCCGTGAAATACGGATTGGTCGACAGAGTGATTTATGAACGATAGGTTGTGATACAATGCCAAGAAACGACGATGGCAGAACGGTAAGGTGTTCTTTCTGTGGAAAAACCCAGGATCAAGTGCGGCGTTTAATTGCTGGACCTGGTGTTTATATCTGCAATGAGTGTATTGAACTGTGCCAGAGCGTAATGCAGGATGAGGGCTATGCTTCACGTCGATCAAAACCTGTGCGGGAAGAGATTGATATTACCATTCCAAAGCCTCAGGAAATCAAGGCCATTTTAGATGAATATGTCATTGGTCAAGACGCAGCCAAGATTGCTTTGTCCATTGCCGTATATAATCATTATAAGCGGATATATTTCGGTGGAGAAGATGGGGTAGAGCTACAGAAAAGTAATGTACTTCTGTTAGGACCTACTGGTGTCGGCAAAACTCTGCTGGCTCAAACCCTTGCCAAAATCCTCAATGTGCCTTTCGCAATCGCTGATGCCACTACATTGACAGAGGCAGGATATGTAGGCGAGGACGTGGAGAATATACTGCTTCGGCTCATTCAGGCTGCCGATTTTGATATTGAAAAGGCTGAACGTGGCATCATCTATATCGATGAAATCGATAAAATCACAAGAAAAAGTGAAAATCCCTCCATCACCCGCGATGTCAGTGGTGAAGGAGTACAGCAGGCGCTTTTGAAAATTTTGGAGGGTACCATCTCCAATGTTCCACCTCAAGGGGGCCGCAAGCACCCACAGCAGGAATTCATTCAGATTGACACCTCCAATATTCTCTTCATCTGTGGTGGTGCCTTTGAAGGAATTGATAAGATCATTGAGCGCCGTGTATCCACTTCTTCTTTGGGCTTTGGTGCCAAGATAAGAACTAGCGCCGATAAGGAGACAGACAATCTCATTGCACAGGTCATTCCCCATGATCTGGTCAAATATGGGATGATCCCAGAATTGGTAGGACGTATTCCTGTCATTACTACCCTCAATGCACTGGATGCACCTAGTCTGGTGCGGATTTTGTCCGAACCCAAAAATGCTGTAATTAAACAGTATAAACGCCTTTTTGAATTAGATGGAATTGACTTAGAGTTTGAGCCAGAGGCTTTACAGGCGATTGCGGATCAAGCGATTGAGAGTAAAACCGGTGCTCGTGGGTTGCGTACTATTATGGAACGAGTCCTTCAACCCATTATGTTTGATTCCCCGTCCGATGCAACGATTGAGGAAATCACAATTTCTAAGGCATGTGTCGACGGAACGGGGGAACCTGATATACTGCGCAATCCCAATAAAAAACCAATGAAACTACAATTGCCATCAGACCGGGCGATGAAGCCGAGGAAAGATTCTGTCAGCTAATCCAAATATTGGATAGGAAAGCAGCCGCAAATACGGCTGCTTTTTCTAAATAAAGAAGAAAATATGAAAAGACTTTGTGCGTATCAGGAAAAATATACAGGAAAAGTCTCTTTTGGACTGATGAGCCAATCATTTTGTTCAAAATTAGGGCAATTTGTATAAAAAGTAAACATTTTGCACTTGAATTACACGATTTTTTTCTTTATAATGAATGTCAATTGAAAAGGTAAATTTGAACCTTTTCAAAAAGCTAGGAGAAAGCGAGGGAAGTTTATGTACGAAATCGATGAAAACACAGTGAGAATGCCGATGCTGGCGCTCCGTGGACTTGTCCTTTTTCCTAACATGATCCTTCATTTTGACGTGGGAAGGGAAAAATCTATTGCAGCTTTAAAAAAGGCAATGGATGACGACCAGTACATATATCTTGTTGCCCAAAAAGATATTCGCGATGATGATCCGCAAGACTATGAAATCTATAATGTAGGTGTCGTTGCGCAGATCCGGCAGATCCTCAAGATGCCGGGGGATAGTCTGCGGGTATTGGTAGAGGGCGTTTATCGCGGTCAAACTAAGGAGATTGTCTCGACATCCCCTTACCTTGAGGCGATTGTGGAGAAGATGCCTCTCACCCAAATGCCAAAGTCCAAGTCTGTCGCATGCCAGGCGAGAATGCGCACATTAAAAGAACTCTTTGAGGAATACTGCTATCTTTATGCCAAGGTGCCCAAAGAAATTATTCTCAATGTGATGGAAACAGAAGATCCTGTTTTTCTGGTGGAATACATCGCTGGGAATATTATGCTGAAGGTAGAGCAGAAGCAAACAATATTGGAGCAATCCAGTGGGATGAAACGGTTAGATCTGCTCATTAAATATCTGGATCAGGAAAATAAAGTCCTCACTTTGGAGAAGGACATCTATGCCAAAGTGAAAGACCAAATTGATGAAAACCAGCGGGAGTACTATCTACGGGAGCAGATGCGTGCTATTTCTGAGGAGCTGGGAGAAACAGAAAATGTACAGGACGAGGTAGACGGCTATCAAAAGCGGATTGCCGCATTAGATGTAGACGATGAGAGCAAAGAAAAACTTTATAAAGAAGCTGATCGCCTCTATAAAATGCCTTCCAACTCCCATGAGGCGGCAGTGATCCGCTCGTGGCTCGATGTCTGCTTGGATTTGCCTTACAATACCAGAACGAAAGATAAAATCGACATTGCAAAAGCCCAAAAGTTTTTGGATAAAGAGCACTACGGCCTCAAAAAAATCAAACAACGTATCTTGGAACTGTTGGCCGTTCGGGTTATGGTGCCAGATATCAAAGGACAGATTATTTGTCTGGTAGGCCCTCCAGGAGTGGGAAAGACTTCTATTGCCCGTTCCATAGCCCAAACTATGGGAAGAAAATATGCCCGAGTTTCCTTGGGAGGTATTCGGGATGAGTCTGATATCCGTGGACACCGTAAAACCTATATCGGCGCTATGCCTGGCAGAATTATCACTGCTTTGCAGCAGGCTGGTTCTCGTAATCCTCTCATCTTGTTGGATGAAATCGATAAAATGAGCAACGATTTCAGAGGAGATCCCTCTGCGGCCATGCTCGAGGTTCTTGACAGTGAACAAAACAACGCATTTCGGGATCACTATGTAGAAATCCCCTTTGATCTTAGCGAGGTATTGTTCCTTACTACGGCCAATACGCTGGATACTATACCTGCGCCTCTTCTTGACCGTATGGAAGTCATTGAACTTCCCAGTTATACAAGAGAAGAAAAATTCCAGATTGGAAAGCGTCACCTGGTTCCAAAACAGATGAAACGCCATGGACTCAACAGCAAGAACTTCCATATTTATGATGATGCCCTTTACGATTTGATTGATAACTACACACGGGAAGCCGGTGTCCGTAATCTGGAGCGGGTGATCGCTTCCCTCTGCCGAAAGGCGGATAAATGCTTGGTGGCTGGTGAAGTACAGAAGGTCAACATTCGAGATAAAAATATTGAAGAATTCCTTGGCGCTAAAAAGTTTAAGCCAGAAAAGATTTTGGAGACAGATGAAGTGGGGGTCGTCACTGGTCTCGCTTGGACCTCTGTGGGCGGTGAGACTATGCCCATCGAGGTTGCTGTTATGGATGGAAATGGCAAAATCGAGCTTACAGGTTCTTTAGGAGACGTGATGAAGGAGTCTGCCCATGCGGCAATCAGCTATGTGCGCAGCCGGGCTGATGAGCTTCTCATTGAGCCTGACTTCTATAAAACGCGAGACATCCACATTCATGTGCCAGAAGGCGCGGTGCCAAAGGACGGTCCGTCGGCAGGTGTTACCATGTGTACTGCTATTGTATCCGCTCTGTCCAATACACCGGTACGCCGGGAGGTTGCAATGACCGGAGAAATTACCTTGCGTGGTCGGGTTCTACCCATCGGTGGTCTGAGGGAAAAAACGATGGCCGCCTATGCAGCAGGGGTAAAAACCGTAATTATTCCTCAGGACAATGTTCCCGATCTTGAGCAGGTAGATGATGTGGTCAAATCCTCTATCAAGTTTATTCCTGCCGCTAAAATAGATACCGTTTTAAACCATGCACTGATTAAAAATCCTGCTGTGGTTCAGCCTGATGACGATGGTTGCAAGACAGGTGTAAAACTTAACGAGAAAAAAGACATCAAAAATCGCTTTATTACCCAGTAAAGAGAGCAAAGGAGACAGTATGAATTATCACGCCATAGAGTTTGAAACATCTTTTGGTCTGCTTTCTCAATTGCCCCCTTCGACCATGACGGAGATTGCTTTTTCCGGTCGTTCTAATGTAGGAAAATCTACATTAATTAATAAAATTTTTAATCGAAAGACTCTGGCCAAAGTGAGTTCTGTTCCGGGAAAAACTAAAACGATCAATTTTTTCAAGGGAGATAATGTTCGTTTTGTGGATCTTCCTGGATATGGTTTTGCAAAGGTATCAAAATCAGAAAAAAGAAGATGGGCTGAGTTAATGGAGGGGTATTTTAATACCGAACGGGATATTGCCCTGGTCTTTCAGCTTATCGATATGCGTCATCCTCCCACGCAGGATGATCTGATGATGCTTCATTTTCTAATTGAGAGTGAAATCCCTTTCGTCATCATTTTGACAAAGTCTGACAAGCTTAGCAAATCCCAAAAGGAAGAACGGTTGGCAGCGCTCCAAGAAGAAATCCCTTATGCCGACCAAATCACCATGATTCCCTTTTCTTCTGTAAAGGGCGATGGCGTTGAAGATATTAAGGCAATTATTGACGACATTGCGGATGAAATTGCCGAAGTAGGGGAATAGGCATCAAAAGATATTGAAGACAAAGGAGAAATGCGACGTGTTTATTTCAGATTGCTTGGGAATTAATGAGGCCGGACACCTGACCATTGGGGGAGTGGATACCATTATGCTGGCCGAAAAATATGGTACCCCTCTGTATGTGATGGATGAAGATAATATCCGGCGAAGCTGTAGCCTTTACAAAAAATCCATCGACAAATATTACGATGGACAGGGACTTGTCACCTATGCCAGCAAAGCTTTCTGCTGTAAAGAAATTTGTAAGGTAGCAGCTTCAGAAGCCTTGGGCCTTGATGTAGTATCTGCTGGAGAGCTTTACACGGCGCATGAGGCCGGATTTCCTATGGAGAAGGTGTTCTTCCATGGCAATAACAAGACAATGGAAGAATTGACACTGGCTTTGGAATATGGCGTAGGACGTATTGTGGTCGATAATCTGACAGAACTAGCGTTTCTCAATACTTTGGCCCGTTCACAAGGAAAGACGGCGAATATCTTTTTCCGCATCAAACCTGGTATTGATGCTCATACCCATGATTTTGTACGTACTGGGCAGATTGATAGCAAATTCGGCCTTGCGCTCGAGACGGGCGAAGCCATGGAAGC
>NZ_CBDTOK010000127.1:0-4789 GCF_965361945.1 Zongyangia sp.
TACTTTGCGATTTCCGGGGGCAGGAGATGATCTGTATCTGGCACTATGACCCGCTGGGCATCTTCAATACCGCTATAAACTACAGGGCTTTCATCGGCTAATTGTTCCCACTCAAAAGACATATTGGAACCATAGAGATCAAAACTTTCACGGTATTGACGGATGGTGTCAAATAGGGAACGGGTCACTTCAGCGGCAACATCACTGGTCTCAAACAATAGTTGTGAAGTTTCCACCGCATAGGGGGAACCATACTTTGGAATATAATCCTCTCGGATTCTTCCAGAGCCATAGCAGCGCACTGAGCGGATGGGTTTGCCAATGAGATCGGCGACTGGGGCAATGGCATGGGTGCCATAATACATAGGCGGGAACCCATACCAATAGTCCGGCCACCCAGGCAGGCCCATATTCTGCTGATGGGAGCCGCGGACGAATTGGATCCGTCCGATTTTTCCACTTTGAACCATTTCTTTGGCAAACAGATATTCCCGGGTATAAACTGATGTCTCCATCATCATGTAAACCTTACCAGTTTCTCGCTCCAATTGGACAATTTGCGCGCATTCATCCACTGTTAGCCCCATGGGAACTGTACAGGCCACATGTTTGCCCGCTTTTAATGCCTTGATGGACATGGAGGCGTGGTCTGCAATGGCAGTGTTGATATGTACAGCGTCAATTTCTGGGTCCTGGAGAAGCTGGTCATAATCGGTATATCTTTTTTCAATTTGAAACTCATCGGCAAAGGCTTCCAACTTTTGGCGGTCACGGCGACAGACAGCATAGCACTGGGTTAAGCTGTAGTCCTGATAAATAGGAACAAATTCTGCACCAAACCCAAGTCCGATGACAGCAACTTTTAGAGTCTTGTTCATGGATTCTTCTCCTCGTATCACTGGTTTTCTTCTACCACAATTGATGATTCTTTCTTGAAATAAGTCAAAACAAAGTCTGCATCCCCCCTTTTTGAATTAGTTTGCCACAAATTACAGAGCAATACGACAATAATTTCCCACATTCTCCCTTACATTTTGTTGGCTTTATTTTAACATGGCCGAAAAATAGCGCCTATTGAAGAAATCGGCCTAAAATAGAATAATATTGACATTTTCTTTATCCCATGCTATGTTGGGACCATGGGAGGGAAGAAGATGAAAATTCAAAGTATTGAACCGCTGAGTTATCAACTGCTCCATGAAACCCAATACCGTATGTATACCACTGCACAACAGCAGATAACCCTGTATGTCATTTTTGAGGGAAAAGTTAATTTCAGTTTTTCTCAGG
Source organism: Zongyangia sp. (assembly GCF_965361945.1). NCBI lineage: Bacteria > Bacillati > Bacillota > Clostridia > Eubacteriales > Oscillospiraceae > Zongyangia > Zongyangia sp. Next base: position 1,291 of record NZ_CBDTOK010000127.1, read on the forward strand.
AGGATGTCATTGTTGAGGAGAACCAGGGGTTATTTCTCGCTGGAGGAACCCAGTTCACACTTATGATGTACGGGGAACATATCGATGGATTTAAAACGGTATTTTCCTTTGCCAAGGGCAGTGAATCCTACCGTATTTTTCGTGATGCTTTTTCATTCGGAAGACCTTTTCCCATCAGCTTTGTGCAAGGAAAGCTTTTGGACAGTATGCGGGAAATGCGCCGTACTGCCCCGGATCAACATTTTGGGGCCGAGAACCATATTTTGACTGCTTTTTTTCAGTCTGTCCAGCGAATGCCTGTTACTGGGCCCAAAAGTGATGAAGTCAATCAACGCAATCTCACCTATGTCAAAGAGGCTATTGAATATATTTCCTCCCACCTTTATGAGCATCTTCATTTGGAGGATGTAGCGGACCGCCTTTGTTTAGGAGAGCATCACCTCATCCGCATATTTAAACAAATCACCGGGCTGACGCCATTTGTCTACTACAATCGTCTGCGGGTCAATCGGGCTTGTATTCTTTTGATATCTACCAATCTGTCTGTCAATGAAATTGCTGACAGCTTGGCCTTTAGTGATGCCTCCCATTTCATACGGATGTTCAAAAAATTGACCGCACTGACTCCGGCAAAATATCGCCAGCAGTATCTTTACTCCTACGAGGAATTCCGATGCAAAAGCAAGGAGTATAAAGAAGATTCTTATAACCTGCTGGAAACGATCATCGACGCTTCGCCTGATCTTATCTTTTATAAAGACAGGGATAGAATCCTTCAGGGGTGCAACCAAGCGTTTTGCAACATTATGGGATTGGAAAAAAGCCAAATTATCGGGAAAACGGACTGGATGCTATTCCCAAAAGAAGAGGCGGCGTTTTACTATCAGAAGGATAGCTTTGTGCTTAAAACAGGCAAGCCTCAACGCAATATAGAATGGATGCGCTATCCGGATGGAGTAGCCCGCCGATTCCAAGTCTTCAAGGCGCCATATTATAACAAAGAGGGCAAAATTATAGGCCTGGTGGGGATCAGCCGGGATATCACAGATATGAGCAGCTTAGGTGAAACTGGGTCAAATCCATAAAAAACTGTTGACAAAAGGAAAAAACTGTCTTATAGTGTAAATGACAATAAAAATCCCACATCTCTCAATACATTTTTATGCAGAAATGCCTTGTCGCCTTGTGGCGCTAGGTATGGGTAAATTTGTATGGAGGGATTTTTTTATGGCTAAAAATAAAAAGCGATGGCTGCTGTTATTTGTGATCTGCCTGGGCGGTGGCATCATATACATCCTGCCCTATTTGCAGTACTCGTTCTATGATGTTATGCTGGCTGACTTTGGAATATCCAATGAGCAAATGGGCAATCTCATGTCAGTTTATGGCCTGCTCAACCTGTTAGGATATCTCTTTGGCGGTATTGTGGCTGACCGTATATCCTATAAAGCGCTGATACCGATTTCCTTAGTCCTTACGGGAGTACTGGGCTTCTGGTTTGCGGCATCTCCGTCCTATACAGAACTGATGATCATCCATGTTTTGTGGGCGGTTACTACGGTGTTGACCTATTTCCCGGCTATGACCAAAGCGGTAAAACAGCTAGGTGCAGATGAGGAGCAAGGACGTATTTTTGGACTGAAGGAAGCGGGATTTAGCCTGTTGGCGTTTATCTTCTCGTCAGTGGGTATCGCAATTTTTACCGCTGCTGGAGATGATATTAACGCACTGCTGATTTTCTATAGCATCCTTTATGTAGTAATTGGAATCCTGTCTTGGATATTCCTTCCCAAAGACGAAAACGTGGTGCATGGAAAGCAGAAAAGGGATTCTGGCGATTCCCTATGGATGGGTATCAAAGCGGTTTTGAAACAGCCGGGATTCTGGCTGCTGGGCTTCATGATGTTCTGTGCCTATGCACTGACGGTTTCCGCTGCTCGTATGGTACCTTATCTGACATCCAACTTTGCGGTTGCAGCAGGCATTGCAGCATTTATCGGTTCGGTGCGCACCTATGGTATCCAGTACATAGGAAATATTGGTGGAGGCTTTGTGGTGGATAAGCTGGGATCGGCCGTCAGCACCATGAAGTATAACTTCCTCATCTGTGCAGCACTCTTACTGGTACTTATTTTGATTCCCGCACAGCAGTCTCTGCTCTACTTAGTAATTACAGTCGTGTTGTTAGCATCTCTGTTTATTCAGGCATTCCGCGGCATTTATTGGGCCTCCCTGCCTCTGCTGGATATCCCGGAAAAATATATGGGCACGGCAATTGGTATGCTGGGAGTCATGGCTTATGTGCCGGATGCATTCATCCTTACAATTTACGGGAAAATTTTGGATGCCAATGTCGATGCGGTTGAAGCTGGATACAAGTACATCTTTGGAATCATGATTGGCTTAGCGCTGGTCGGATTTATCTTGGCTTTCATTTTTGATAAAACCAACAAAAAGAAAAAAGTGGTGAAATCTACTGGAAAACAGGATGATATAGCCCAACCGGCCCGTAGTTGAGAAAAAGAAAGGAATGGAGTCATGAACAGAATACCAGTTCATCTGGATTTTGATACCGGAATTGACGATGCAATTGCCCTTTTATGCGCGCTATTGAGCCAGGATAAGGTGGACATCCGATCCATCTCTGCCGTAGCTGGAAACGTCCCATTGGAGCTGACTGCGAAAAATACGCTTGATATCGTCTGTGCTATGGGCCAGGATATTCCGGTGATCAAGGGCGCTGATAAACCGCTGCGGAGGCCATTACACTGCGCCATATCCCATGGGAAATCCGGTTTAGGAGATGTGGTAATCCCCCCGGCTGATCGGGAGTTTGACAAAAGGACGATTGAGGATGCCATTTATGAAACGGCATGTGACGCCCCGGGAGAACTGGTCTATCTTGGTGTGGGTCCTCAGACTAACCTGGCGTTGGCGCTGAAGAAATATCCGGATCTTAAGGATAAAATTAAACGTGTGGTTATCATGGGCGGTTGCCTTATTGGCGGAAACATGACCCAGGCATCGGAATTTAACGCATATGTGGATCCTGATGCATTGCGTATTGTTGTCAATGCGGGAATACCAATGACCATGGTGGGGCTGGATGTCACCCTGAAAACAGAATTGCCACTGTGGGTCATAGAAGAGTTAAAGAAACTATCCAATCCTTATGCCAAACTGGCGGTACGGATTATGGATTTCAGCTTGCGGCGCAATAAGGAATTCGGATTTGATGTGGCCAATATCCACGATGCCTTAGCATTTTGTACCATCGTCTACCCAGAGGTCATCCAGACAAAAGCCTATTATGTAGATGTGGAGACAGAAGGAGAGATCACGCGGGGAATGACAGTGGCAGACTTTCGCAATGTCTGCCCGGACAAAAAGCCTAATGTGGACTGTGCCGTTGAGGTCGATGTAGATGGCTTTTGGAACTGGATGGTAAATCTTTTCCGTTCGGCAGAAAAATAAAAAAGGTAATAAAAAAGCGGGGATT
>NZ_CBDTOK010000128.1:0-4813 GCF_965361945.1 Zongyangia sp.
ACGAAAGCTTGTTACCTTGGATGGGAGAGATGTCCGGCCGACAACGGATATGGTGAAGGAGGCTATGTTTAGCATTCTTCACTTTGAACTGGAACAGGCCATGGTTTTGGATTTGTTTGCTGGCTCTGGTCAGCTGGGAATTGAGGCGCTGAGCCGAGGGGCCCGCTGTTGCATTTTTGTGGATCAGAGTGTCCAATCCCAGCAGGTGATTAAACAGAATCTGACCACAACACAGTTGGGTTCTAAGGCGCGGGTTGCAGCCATGGACGCGAAAGCATTTATCCGCTCCACTGGGGAAACCTTTGATATTGCCCTATTGGATCCGCCTTACGATAGCGGTATTCTGCCGGAGGTGTTACCGCTGGTGGCGGAAAAGATGAACGATGGCGGCGCGATCCTTTGTGAGACTAGACTCTATGAAGAGTTGCCCGAAGAGGTTGGGCAGTTTTATTTAAAGAAGAAGTACCGATATGGAAAAATTGCGCTGACCCTTTACAGAAAGAGAGAAGCGGAAGAATAAAAACAAATACAGTCTCAGTAAAACAGAATAGGGCGACGACGTCGAGGGGGAAAACAATATGAAAATTGGAATATGCCCAGGAAGCTTTGATCCGATTACCCGAGGGCATTTGGATATTATTAAACGAGCATCCAGCTTATTCGACAAGGTAATTGTTCTGGTGGTCCATAACCCCGCAAAGCACCCCTCCTTCACTCCGGAGGAACGGGTGGAGTTGATCCGGCGCAGCATTGGAGACTTTACCAATGTAGAGGTAGATGTTTACGGCGGCCTGCTGGCCGATTACTGCCGGGCCAAGGGCGCCGATGCCATCATCAAAGGACTGAGGGCGGTTTCAGATTTTGAATATGAATTCCAGATGGCCCTGACCAACAAAAAACTCAATCCCGACTGCGAGACGGTGTTTTTGACGACCAGCGCGGAAAACATGTATTTAAGTTCCAGCATTGTCAAGCAGGTAGCCCAGTTTGGCGGGGATATCAGTGATTTCGTTCCTGCCCAGGTGCTCTCTGACATTGAGCGGCGCCTGACCCACAAGGATCCGCAATAATGATAGGAATTGGTAGGTTTTGTGAACCAATAACAGAAGCGGTAGAGTGTCCGGAGGATAAAACCGCGGATGGGAGGCATTTATGAACATAGAAGAAATTTTGGATGTACTGGATGAACTTTTGGACAAGGCCTGGAGCCTTCCGCTAACCGGTGGACGCTGTGTTGTAGACGCGGAGCGGGTCAGAGAGCTCATCGATGACATCAGGCTCAATATGCCCACGGAGATTAAGCAGGCGAAGGCGATTGTAGCCGACCGCAGCGACATCATCCTGACCGCGAAGAAGGAAGCGGACGCGCTGATTAAGAAGGCCGAGGACCGGGCCCGCGCGCTGATTGCCCAGGAGGAAGTGGTAAAGCAGTCCCAGGCCAGGGCGGCAGAGCTTGTGAGCCAGGCTCAGTACAAGGCCAGAGAAATCCGCCAGGCGGCCAACCAATTTGCCGATAATGTGCTAAAAGAGGCGGAAGAAATGCTGAATACCTCTCTAAACCAGGTGAAAACGACCCGGTATGCACTAAAAAATCCGAAACGTTAAATTTCTGGTATACTTAGACAAAAATACCCCTTCGATTTTAGACGGAGGGGTATTTTTTTGCCAAAATTTAGATTGTAAATTCTGTTAAAATATATGAAATTCTATTGCAATTTCAAAAGTCAACGGTTATAATTATAGAAAAGTGGTGAATGGTGGTTAAAAGTGGTGAACTAGAACTTGGTTTCTAGCCCGTTTTTAAGGAGGTGGGGAAATGCTGATTGGCGAATATACGCATAGCCTGGATGCAAAAGGCAGAGTCAATTTCCCCGCACGGCTCAGAGAAGATCTGGGAGACCGCTTTATCATCACCAAGGGCCTGGATGAGTGTCTGTTTGTTTACTCTTTGGAAGAGTGGAACAAGCTGGATCAAAAGCTTTCCGAGCTGCCCCTTTCCAAATCCCGGATGCTTAAACGCTTTTTTTATGCGGGAGCCGTGGAGGTAGAAGGGGACAAGCAAGGCCGGGTCATCATCCCACAGAACCTGAGAGAATACGCGGGCCTTTCCAAAGATGTCACAGTGGTGGGCGCATCCACCCGGGCGGAAATTTGGGATAGCGCTAGATGGGCAAGCTACTGTGAAGACATTACGCCTGAAATGGTGGCAGAAGCCATGGACGAGCTAGGGTTCTGATTGGGGTGAGGTAGTTTGGAGTTTCGACATTACTCTGTGATGCTTGGTGAGTGCATGGATGCGCTGGCCATCCGGCCGGACGGAATCTATGTAGATGGCACCGCTGGAGGTGCGGGACACTCCTGCGAAATCGCGAAACGGCTGGGGCCGTCTGGCCGGCTCATTGCCTTGGACAAAGATCCTGATGCCATTGCAGTCGCTACCCAGCGGCTGTCAGATTATCCTATGGCACAGGTTGTCCAGTCAGATTTTGCGGAGATGGATCATGTGCTCGATGAGCTTCACATTGAGAAGATAGACGGCGTCCTGCTGGATTTGGGAGTTTCCTCCCATCAGTTGGACACAGGGGAGCGGGGCTTTTCTTATCAGCATGACGCACCGCTGGACATGCGCATGAGCCAGACGGGTACAAGCGCTTATGACATTGTAAACACTTACAGTGTCAAGGATTTGACCCGTATTTTAAGGGAGTATGCCGAGGAAAAATTTGCCTTTCAGATCGCAAAGAATATTGAGCGGGCCCGCCGTCAAAAGCCGGTGGAAACCACATTCCAGCTTTGCGATATCATCAAGGCGTCTATTCCGGCGGCGGCCCGCCGCACCGGTGGCAATCCAGCCAAGCGCACCTTCCAGGCGATCCGTATCGCCGTTAATGGCGAGTTGGAAAGTCTGTCTCGGGGACTGGATGCGGCATTTGACAGGCTTCGTCCTGGCGGCCGATTTGCGGTTATCACCTTCCATTCACTGGAAGACCGGATGGTGAAACAAAAATTTGCCGCCTTATGCAGAGGATGTACCTGTCCTCCGGATTTTCCGGTGTGTGTATGTGGAAACAAACCCAAGGGGAAATTGGTTTCCCGAAAACCCATTGAGCCGAGTGCAAAGGAATTGGAGGAAAACCATCGCAGCCATTCGGCCAAGCTCCGTGTTATTGAAAAGCTGTAGTGTGCAGAAAATGCAAAATAAGGGGTGAAGTTCTATGCAATACAGCCGTGAAAGCACAGCGTACGATTTATCAAAATTTGAACGCAAGCAGGAGAAAAAGCCCCAGATACGGGTCATCAAAGGGAAAAAGGCCCAGAGGGTCAATCGTGTGGCCATGGTCAAGATTTTCTTTGCAGCGGTCATCGTCATAGGAATCACCTCCCTGATGATTGTCAATCGTGTGGCTCTGACCGAAATCGGGGAAGAAATCAATGCGGCAAACGAAGATCTTCAGATTCTACAAAGCGAGAATACCCGTCTCAATGTAGAATTAGAAGAGAAGATGTCGTTGGATAACATTGAAGAAAAGGCTGTTAATGAATTGGGCCTGACAAAAATGAATAACTACCAGGTACAGTATCTTAATTTGACCCAGGAGGACAAAATCGAGTTGACCAATCCAAAATCAAGTGGAAATATATTTGATACGATTGCCGGCTGGTTCGACAAAATCAAGGAATACCTGAGCTAGTTAGAAAATAAGTATGGTAAAGGATAACAAGAGTTAAGCGGGTGTCTTGACTCTTAATTTTTTAGAGTGACTGGGATCGGAGGCGGCTGACTTTGTCCAAGGGACCCACGAGTAAAATGAGAAAGCGCATGATGGTGATCCTATGCGGTCTGGCCGTTGTGGGCTTTGCTACCCTTATTGTCCGGCTGTGCATCATTCAGCTGGTAGAAAGTGATGTCTATCAGAGCAAGGCAGAAGCACAGCAGATGCGGGTGACGACCATTAGCCCGAAGCGGGGCACAATTTACGATAGAAATATGAACGTACTGGCCCAGAGCGCCACGGTCTGGACTGTATTTGTCTCGCCTAACGATATCAAGGACGATGCGCAGAAGGAGCTAATTGCTTCTGGCCTTTCCGAGATATTGGAGGTGGATAAGGAAACCATCTTAGAAAAGTGTGAAAAAGACAATTATTATGAAGTCATCAAAAAAAGAATTGAAAAACCACTGGCAGATGAGGTGACTCAGTTCGCCACGGATAATAGTATTTCTGCCATCAATATTGAGGAGGACAACAAACGCTATTATCCCTATGGGAATTTCGCGGCCAATATTCTGGGCTTTGTAGGGGAAGATAACCAGGGCCTGAATGGCATTGAAAGCTATTATGACGATGTGCTCAGCGGGACGCCAGGCCGTGTTGTATCCGCTAAAAATGCCTGGGGCAGCGATATGCCCTATAAGTACGACCAGATGGTCGAAGCGGAGGACGGCAATTCCTTGGTTCTGACCATTGATGAGACCATCCAGCACTATCTGGAAAAGGCGCTGGAAACAGCGGTGGTGGAGAACAATGTCAAAAACCGGGCTGCTGGTATCGTCATGGATGTCAACACCGGTGAGATTCTCGCCATGGCCAATAAGACGGACTTTGATCCCAACGACCCATTTACCGTTACAGATACCTACGCGCTGGAACGTCTGGAAGCGGTAGAGGGGAATGAAGAAGCCTACGCTGAGCAGTTGCAGATTGAGCAGACCGCCCAGTGGAAGAATAAATCCATCACCGAGCCCTATGAGCCTGGCTCTGTATTTAAGATTATCACTGCGGCTAGCGCTCTGGATCTAGGAACCAGCAGC
>NZ_CBDTOK010000129.1:0-5295 GCF_965361945.1 Zongyangia sp.
TTGGCGCTCGAACTTTTCGTTGTCAAAGCTGGACATCACCATAAAGATGGGCCGTTTGGGAACAGGCAGTTCCGAAATTTTCTGCATCACTTCCAGGGCATCCAGCTGGGGCATAAAAATATCCATGAGAACAACATCCGGCTCTTCGCTGAGGATGTTGTCCACCACTTTCTGGCCATCTTTGGCAGTGGATAGCACCTCGATCTCATATTTGTGAAACTCGGCGCTACAAAGGTTAATAAAGTCCTTGCTGTCGTCTGCGATTAAAATTTTCAGCTTAATCTGCATTGTCATATCTCCCTTTTTACTAACCAATTTTTTCATGTCCCTAGATTACCATATTTTTCCAAAAATTGCAAGGGGATTGCGCAAATTTTTACCAAAAATTTCTAGTTCCATTTTTATTATAGGATTCTCGCCTGCTAAAGTCAATTCTTACGCGGCATTTGTTTCAGAAAATTCAACATTTTTAGCGCTGGACAGCATATTTTCGGCAAAAATACCGTAGCCTTTTGTCGGATCATTGACAAAAACGTGGGTGACGGCGCCGATAAGCTTGCCATCCTGGATAATGGGACTTCCGCTCATGCCTTGTACAATTCCCCCCGTTTTTGACAGAAGCTGGGGATCGGTGATTTTGACCACCATATTTTTTGTCGGATTGTTGTCGTCGTAATTGACCTCTTCGATCATCACCTCAAATTTTTCCGCGCTCTGTCCATCTAAGGTGGTGATAATCTGAGCTTTCCCCGCCTTGACCTCCTGTTTAAATGCCACCGGCAAGGCTGTTCCCTGGATCAAGGAGGGGTTCTCAATCATGCCGTATACGCCGGTTTCCCCGTTGAGGGATAGCTCACCCAGCTGCTGGCTCTCCACAAAGCCGCCTTTGAGCTCGCCTGGGGAACCTGCTTCTCCCTTTTTAACGCCGGTAATGGTGACGCCTACAATATCCCCGGAAGAAAGAGGCATGATTTTCCCTGTATCTACATCACAGATGGCGTGGCCCAGTCCGCCAAACACTTTGGCAGAGGGATCATAAAAGGTCATGGTGCCGATTCCCGCTGTGGAATCCCGCACCCAGATTCCCGCTTTATACCCCTGCCCGTCGTCAGAGAGGGCGGGATACAGATCGGTATAGAGGGTTTGCCCGTTTCGCTGGTAGGTCACCGAGACGCTCTTCCCTTCACTACCCGCGACGATTTTTCCCACGTCTTCATTGGTATAGACCTTGGCGCCATTCATCTTGACGATGACGTCGCCCACCTTGATCCCCGCGTTTTCGGCGGGGTTGACAGAATTGCCGTTGCAGATCACGTCGCTGGCGCCGATGACCAGCACGCCGTCGGTGAACATCTTGATGCCAAAAGGTGTGCCGCAGACCACCACTTCGGACTGGTCCACCACATTGACCTGGACCTGCTTGACCGGGATCATCCCGAACAACCGCAGTTCCATAGAGTAGGTAGCATTTTCACTGGCGTCCACCTGGGATGTGCCGCTCCGGCTGCTTGAGGTGGACACCGCCTCTATCCAATACTTGGGGTCCAGCTGCAAAGATTGTCCTTTGGATACATAAAATTGATCCGGCAAAGCATACTTACTATAGAACGTCATGGCTGTGAGGGCCAGGGCCATGACGGCTGATAACGCAAAAATAAATTTTGACAGTTTTTTTATCAACTTTGACACCTCCCAAAAAAATTCGCCGCTGCAAAGCCGACGGTATTAATTTGTCCAGATGTCAATTTTATATTTCAGGCAAATTCACCTTGTTTTAGATTTAAAAGGTGATATGATTAAATTAACACCAATAGAGCCCAATTTTGTTAATTTATCATCCAGCGCCCCGCGCTGCTGCCTGGAGGTTGTGTCTGTGAAAGTCGCCGTGGTCGGATCCCGCAGTCTAGCACATCTGCAAGTGGATTTTATTCTGCCCTATATTCCGGAGGACGCCACCGAAATTGTCAGCGGCGGCGCCCGGGGCGTGGATTCCCTGGGGGAATTGGCGGCCAAAGAGCTGGGGCTGAAATTCACCTGTTTCCTCCCCGATTATCATAACTTTGGAAAAATCGCGCCCCTCATACGCAATGAAAAGATTGTGGATTACGCCGATTATGTACTGGCCTTCTGGGATACAAAATCCCGCGGGACCCGCAATACCATCTTGCATTGCATCAAAAAGCAAAAGCCCTTTCGGGTAATTCCCATATGCTAAAAAAATTGTCCGGTTTTAGAAAAACCGGACAATTTTTTTAGTGTTTCTTTCGAAAAAATCTTGCTCATTCCCATTATACTGGTCCGCCAGTTTTTGGGTTCTCCTTTTCACCGGCGGTAGAATGCAAAGCTATTATCCCATCGCCGGAAGCTGTCCATTCCCTTTCAATTCCCCCGCCAGCGACAGAAATTGCGGGAGGCGCCTCATCATCTGCCTCCAAAACAGTCCAATGGGCATATAATGTGGCGTTTTGTGTAAATTTCATGGAATCCGTTACTTTCTCTCCATCGTCTGTATACCAGCCTTCAAACTGATAGCCCGGCCTTTCTGGAACCGGCAGGTTTTTCACCTTTCCTTCTACCGTTGTCATGGCTTCGGGAGAAACAGTTCCTCCATTGGCGTCCAACAGCACTGTAAATTCCCAGGCCCCGTCTGGCTGCTCTTCGCCGAATTCCCCATCGTTGTCACTATCTACAAGGATAACGGGGATCTCTTTCCCATCCACTGTTTTATTAACGACCAATATATCGGTTCCCTTGGAGGATATGGGAAGGGTTTGCTCTTTCTCGCCGTCATCAACCGTAATAATCGCGCCTTCAAGATGCTCTGCGGAGATACGAATGCCTTTTTCAGTCTGTTCCATCTGGAAATCACCAGAGTCTGTCCCCTCTATGGTAAATTGATACCAGGGAAGAACATGGTGCCCTTCATTATAGCAGAGGGAATACAGATAGTCCCCTCCAGCGTTTTCGACTCTCAATGTTCCATCTGATGAAAAGCGCACGCTTCGAGCTTCCCGCGCCTTGGCTGTGATCGCCGTGTTTGGATAGGTCAGAGTGTAACCGATCGGATCGCCCTCCGCCGGGGACAGCTCATATTCCGCGGCGGGGTCAGGCAGTGTGCAATAAAGGTCTCCCCCGAAGGTTAAGTCGCCTTTTTCATTCAAATAAGCGCCTGCTTCATAATAAGAAACAATCCCTGCCTGGCGCTGATCGGTATTTCCATCGATCCGATAGGTAGTATCCTCATACTCCAGATAGGCGGCCGTATCTCTTTCCAAAAGCAGCTGGGCCACATAATTTTGCACCTCTGCGCCATAGTTTTTAATATCCAAAATTTGGGGATCGTCGGTCGCCATCACCAATTTTGTATAATCGCTAAAATGCCACTGATCCGTTCCTGCGTTAAAGTAAAGGTAATCCGGCTCGTTAATTGACGCCATCGGTTGGCTGCAGTTATAAAGCAAAAGCCGGGAATCGTATTCTTCTTGTCCAATCCCGAGGAAGTCTCCTACTTTATAGTCCCCGCGCTCCACTCCATAGCAGACTACGGCATGTCCGCCGCTGTCGTTGGAAACCGCAAGGAGAAATGGATAGCCGCCTTCCGCCACCTCTTCTGCCATTTCTTCTATCTTGGCCAACTGTTCCTCGGTTTCCAAATGCAAAAAAATGGACCGGGCAGAAGCAGAAAGTTCCGTTCTTTGCTGCATATGATAAAAATTAATCATCGATTCCACTCGATCATTATTGGACTTTGGAATCTCGTAAAGCGTGTCCCTTCCATTGGGGAGGTCTCCTGGGTTTAAAATCCCCATCTTTGTGAGGACCACCGTAACGGACATGCCGTAACAGGAACCGTTCCAATCGGAATTTTTGTAATCTTCCACCCTTTCCCTGGTGATATTACTAAGTCCGCTAAGAAGGGCTTGGTAATCTACATTCTCGAGATAATAAGGCTCTCCATCAGGTCCGAAATAGCTACAAGAATTGTTAAAGCCCCACTGATCTGTTCCGAATTGAACAGCATGGTCATTAAAGTTAGATGCGTCCAGATATATATAGTCCGATTTCAGCAACCGGATTTGATCGTCTACTATGGTCAGCACGTCAAAATCAGCCGCTATACTTTCCTGAGGGGCATCGGCATATACCTTCCATTGGGCAGTGCCAACGCCATCCGTCTGAATATCCCCCAAATTCACCGTTGCGGAAGACCCTTCCGCTAAGTCCAGGAGTTCTCCGGGATGAAAGACGGCGTCCACATCCCGGGCTGTAACGCTCATACCGTTGCGTATGGTGGCCGTAATCATATATTCATAGCGGCGTTCCGGATCCTCCTCCGTAGGGCCGGCCAGTTTTTCCTGCGCGAGGGAAACAGAAATAAGGTTTTCGTCGGCTGGCGGCGTTTCGCCTGTGATGGAAATATTCTTTACCGCGTGAAGATTATTTCCTCTTCCGGTAGCCGACGTGATGCCAATCCACCCATATCCTGTTTCTTCCACCTGATAAGAAAATTTCAGTTTTCCGTCCACATAGGCGGAACAAACATAATTTTTTAGTTCTATCTTCAAGTGGTGCCAGGATCCATCCTCTGATTCTGGAAGTTTTTCGGTGATAAGATGGTTGCTTCCAACCTCCCTGACCAAACCAATGTGGTTATAATCGGTTTCATAATAATCCTCCCGCCCCACATTTTTATAGTCCGGGTCATGATAGTCCCAATTATAATAGGTATCCAGTTCCACCCCATAACCTTTGGAGCCGTAAAAGCCCATCTGCCGCCCGTTGCCCATCGTATAATTATAGTCAGCGTAAAAAGCCACAGTAATTCCATCCGCGCCGCCTAGGGGCCTGTCCGGTACTCCCGTATAATAGTCCATTTCCAAAGTAAAATCTTTGGTATAGGGAGTATTGTACCAAATAGAACCGGCCGTCCAAGTCTTATCTTCGGTCAGGATAAAACATTCCTCTTCTTCATCATAATAGGCGTCGGACCACAGCCACTCATTGGGATCGGTATATCCGGCCGACACAGCAGAGAGCGGGCAGGATCCCAATATGAAGGCAAAGCAAAAGAACAGCGCCAATATCCTTTTTCTCATATTATTTTTCCTTCCTTTCCCATAATTTTTATCTAATATTAACATATATTGTGAGATTTTACAACATATATTCAATCACTTCCAAGGATCCCACCGGTATCCTCGCAAATCTACACAGCCGTTTTTTAAAAACTCTATTCCTTCCCCTTCCAGCAGCATCTTTTGTTCCGGCCAGCAGGGTGCCGTTCGACCTTGGCAG